>PEWI01000192.1 GCA_002779555.1 Candidatus Bathyarchaeota archaeon CG07_land_8_20_14_0_80_47_9
CTTCAGGACGCTTCCCTTTGCCGAGCGCTGGCTTCAAGGCGTGGTTCCAGAAGAGCATTATCGAGAAGCTTTCAGGGAATTACTGAAGTCTAAAGCACTTATGGAATACCCTATTTTTGTTGAAGCAAGCAGAAAAATAGTGGCGCAGGCGGAGCACACAGTCTTGATTGTCCGAGATGGCTGCGCGGTCCTGACCTAGAACGAGGATCGTTCTTTTTCCTTGTCTTTCTCTTTGACTTCGCGGTAAACCGCTGTTATCAGCATCTTGTCGGTGCATTTTTGGCACGGTTCGACTTCCTTGAAAATGTAGTCTCCCCGCTGGAATTCTCTGACGTTCTTAAACCCGCATTTCTTGCATTCGATAGTCGACATTACAGGGGGCACTTCGATTCTCAGGCTAGATATTCGCCTTCTCGTCTGAAGCAGCATGTACGTGGAGAAGGCTAGGCCCAACGCTCCGATCAGCAGAAGGTATCCGGCAATTACTTCCTCTCCCGAAGTAAAGAAGCTGACAGCCGATATTAGAGCCGTTAGTGAGAGGGCCAGGGTTATGAAGATTATCATCAGCACGAATGATGGAATTCTTGCCGTTGTGGATGTGGACGATTCTACTTTACTCATATCACTCATCTTCTACTGGCTGATCCCCATTGTGTTGCCGACGCCGACGATTATCACCTTATCTCCTTCCTTGGTCTTTTCTAGGATAACCTGCTTTATCCTCTCAATGGCTTTATCACTGGAGTCGAATATCTCCTTGCGCATCGGCGAAACTGCGTCACCGATGTCTTCCTTTATTATTACCGCGTTTATTGGCAAGTGATATTTTAGAAGCGTTTCTTCAATCTTGAACTGATCTACGCCAGGTCCGCCTATGGCTGCACCGACACCTTCAGCTACTTCTCCAACGGCTTCGCCTTCCAGCTTCATGGCACCGTCAATCATTATCACATTGGCAATTTTTCCTTCGTTTTCCTCGGCAATCGCTTTTACGGCGTCTCCAGGTTTGCCCACGTTTCCTCCTGGCCCTTCGGCTTTTATGACGTATGCTGTGCGTCCTTCTATTGGCACGGTTGCTACGACGCAGTCTTTGGCTATTTTCTTGGTTTCGTGTCCATGCATGAGTTTTGCTGCTACCAGTGCGCCTGCTCCGTCTCCGATTGGCTGGCCGTATGCGAACGCTTTCAATGCGCTGGCGTAGGCTTCTGCTTCTCGCATGACAAGCGGCAGTATCATCTGAATCTGCATTATCACGTAGAGGCTGAGAGTTTTCTTGCCGAGCAGGTAATAGTGTCTTATGACTTTGTAGATGAAGTTGAGAGCCATCGCCGCCTCAAGCGTGTTCTCCAGATTGTTCGTTTGAGTTTCGTCCGCCGACGGTGCCATCAGCTTTACGTCGTCTTTGAGGCGCGTGTCTCTAACATCGAGTATGTGCTCAAGCTTCCAAACCACACCTGCGGGGTCAAGGCTTTGCGGTGCTATGGTGAAGTATTCGAGGAACCTGTCGACTCTGACCGAGGGGTCGGCTTGCGGTTTACCGATCTCTTTGATCGTTTCTATGGCGATCTTTCGGCCCTCATCCTTTATGTGCCTCAGCCTGTAAAGTGAGCCTTCAACCTCTCTGAGCATGACATACGTTTGGATTCTCTGACCATAGAACATGAAAACTATGAAAACCACATAGAACAGTAGGTTAAAAATCCATGAGTAATCTCCGCCGATCTGCGCCACAAGCGTATTCGGTAAAGTCGTCATTGCTGCTATTATGTTCATGAACTCACCTTTCGCTAGAAACTACTAACGCTTAGTTATAAGTCTTAGGTAATTCTCCTCCACATTGACAAGTTTCTTAGGTGGGGCTGCCAGCTTTCCCGGGTTCGCATGGCCGAAGACCACACTACAGCCGGAAACGGAACGTAGTTTAACTTCTGAGTTCGGAATGGGATCAGGTGGAACCCGCGTCCTATGACCGGCAAACCCCAACATACACGTTAGACCTTTGCTCATTAACTTTTCGCTTTCGAAGGTGATGGTTTAAACCTTATTCTTTTCGAGTTTGGTTAATGTTTTTAAAAGTATGCTAACTTTCGAGTTTCCTGTTTCGGGTTTAAAGGGGTTTTCTATGTATCTCTTTTATTCTGTCAAAATGTGCGTCAGTGGATACTATGGCTTCAGCTTTTTCTTGGATTGCTGTTGCTGCATGAATGGAATCTCTCGGGTCTAAGCCGTATTTTTTGATAATGTTCAATGCTGAAGCCAACAAGTCCCCGTTTACATGTGCTAGTTTTAAGTTTGGGAAGTTGAGAAATGCTTCGCCTGCGTTTATAGCGTCTTTAACGGTTCTGTATTTCTTTATAACCCAAACTAATTCGTCGAATGTAAGCGCTGAAGAAGATGCTTGTTCTTCTCCTTGCTGCACCTTTCTGAGTATGGCTCTTGCTCTTTCACCTATTTCCTCCATGTTTAAAGCTGCGTATATAAAGACGTTTGAGTCGAGGTAAAGCATTCACTGGCTCCTCGCTCTTAGCTCTTCTTCATAAATGTGGGCATCTATTTTGCTTATTGAAGGGCCCTTTTTTGCTGTATTTTCTAATGCGCTCACAGAGTCGAAAAATTGTTTTTCCAAAATTAGTTTACCTTTTTCGAGTTTGAACACGACTTTTGAGCCTGGATGGATTCTGAGCGCTTTTCTTAGCGTTCGCGGAATGACCACTTGACCTTTTGGACCGACTTTCATTTCTTCTTCTAACATAATTCTTACCTAAAGTTATACAATTGTAATACTTAGATTTATACTTTCTTCAAGCACAACCTACATTTAGACTTGGAGCATGTCAACCTTCTTCTTTTGGTATATAGCTTCCCAAACACCGAAACCGCCTACAGTTTCTGTACGTTCAACAGGGTTATACTATTTCTTCTTGGAGCCAACTTTAGCCCTCATCTTCCATCCGAAAGGTTTAGGTTCTCTATCAATTCTTCCCACAAGGGATTCTATCTTGCCAATTATTTCCTTCCTATTTTCATTTTCAATTAGCTTCGGGTTTTTTTGGGCTTCTGGTCCTAATTTGTCTATTTCTGACGTGAATTTCTTGAGTTTTTTTAAGGTTTCTTGTAGGAGTGTACCAGAATCCCAGTCCCCTGTTAGCAGCTTTGCTATGTAGGAAGCGTCAACGCTTTCTTTTTCGTCCTTCCCTTTACGCCCTGGGCCTTAAACAGAAGTAAGCGTAAACTCTTTTCCAGTTGTAAATGTTCCCCCACGTACAGACAAGTTATTGAATTTTATTCCATAAATACTTCAAATATTTTACATACAAACGCGAGAGGAACAATTAAGCGTTATTCCAGTAACCAAAAACAATTTGTAAGCCACAATCGTTTTTCATCAAGCAGGAATAACGCATATATTCCATCATTAGCAGTTAATTTAATGCTCTGAAGAAGAGGGGCCGTAGTCTAGGCAGGTATGACGACGGGCTCCAGAATGTAGCCAAACGGGTTTACGGACCTCAAAAAGGGATGAAGAGGTTCTGGAGCGGTCAGGAGAAACCCGTAGGATCAGCGCCGAAAGCACTGTTTCCGGGGAAAGGTCGTCGGTTCAAATCCGGCCGGCCCCACCAAAAGCCCATTTTAGCAAAATAGCCATCTGTGTGCCTCTCTACGCGCAAATATTCACGGAAACCGGCCTTCTGCCCTTCTTGTGTGCATAATCCGCATTCCCACAACTTCGTTGCCCATTATGGTATTAACGCAGCTAGCGGTTATAACCCACAAGGATGTGCTCGCGATCGAATAACTTATATGACAATGAAATCAACCAAGCGTAAAGGGAGGTCTTTGTTATGACTTGTATAGTTGGGGCTGTTTGCCAAGATGGTATAATCATAGTCGGCGACAAGAAAGTGAAAGCTGGCCAGATGACTTACTACGAGAATAAGATAATTTCGGTTGAGAAATACGAGAATTTAGTGGTTGCTGCTGCCGGTTTTCTGGACATTCGTGAAAAATTCGTTCAGGATATTAGAAACTTGCACCTTTTGGAGAAAAAAGGGATAGTGAAGAATGATCCATCAAGAGGATTCGTTGGGCTGACTGAGGATATCGCTCACAGGCTATATGAGATCTACGGACCACGGTACAAGGCGGAGGGATTCGACTACGAATCCGAGGCTTTTGAAGCGCTTGTTTGTCACAGGCCCAAGTCAGCTCTGCCATTCTTGTATTGTGTCGATTCAGTGGGGACTTCGAGTAAAGTGAATGACTACAAGGTGATAGGGACTGGAGCGCAGTACGCTTACCTTTTCATCAAACCATCTTATTCAAAAAGAGCCGTTATGGACGACATGGCAGTGATCGCTACATTCATCATTCGCCTAATAGGCACGTACCAAATAGACGATTCGATTGGAGCAGACGAAGAAGGCAAGGTTCAAATATGGAAGTTTCCGAACGAAACTCATCCATATGAGGTTGGCGGTTCTCAGCTCAACAGAATCCTAAAAGATGCTGAAAATCGGTTAAAAAAGTTCAGTGATTTCTTGATTCTCGGAAAATAGGTTCCTGACAAAATTGTGGCCAACACCGAGAATATTTTTTATGCAACATTCGCTACTAGGTGATTCTAATGTCTAGAGTTAACCTCAAATCAAAACTCACGCTTTTCGATGTGACGAATCTAGTGGTGGGGGCTATAATAGGAGCTGACATTTATGTGGCTTCAGCATTTGGAGCAGGTCTTCTCGGGCCATTTTCATTAATTGTGTGGGTCGTGGCCGGATTTATGGCCATCGTGATTGCACTGTGTTTTGCTCAATGTGCCGCGCTGCTTCCGAAAGTTGGAGGTCCATACGCATATGCCCATGCAGCATGGGGAACCTTTGCAGGTTTTATTGTCGGCTGGTCTCTTTGGCTTGCTGAATGGATGTCACTGGCTGTTTTTCCAGTGGCCTTTACACAGTACTTGATGTTCTTCTTACCAGGTCTTGACTTGGTTTCTCAAGTCATCGTGAAAGTGTTATTCGTTGTCTTTCTCATAGTCATGAACGTTGCCGGAGTCAAGGCTGCGGGAAGAATAAATGACGCGCTTACGTTGGTCAAGCTTGCTCCACTGATTTTCTTCGCTGTGATTGGTTTACTATACATGGCTTCAAACATGACTACGGCTGTCATGAATTTTTCACCATTTTTACCATATAGTTTTAGTAATTTTGGGGCGGCTCTCATCTTGATATTTTGGGCATATGCAGGCTTTGAAATCTCAACCATACCAGCAGAGGAAATAAGAGACCCGAGCAGAACAATCCCTAGAGCTATAATACTTGGAATTTCAATCGTGACCATTTTCTACTTAACAACGAACATTGTGCTCTTTGGGGTAAGGCGATGGGATTGGCTGCAGAATGACAATGCACCTTTAGCGACGGCAACAAGTATAGCGTTAAGTTCAATCCCGGCACTGGCACTGCTCGGCGGAATCGTAGTCGGAGGTGGAGCTCTGGTTTCCGTCGCTGGTTCTGACGAATCAGGAATGATAGGAACGTCAAGGCTCGGATATGCACTGGCTGCTGACGGTCTGTTTCCACGAGTTTTCGCAAAGATTCATCCCAAATTTAAGACGCCTTACCTAGGAATAATCATTCAGGCAGTTACTGCCTTGGTAGCAGCGATAATGGGTGGCTTAAGCATGCTAATCGCTACATCCGTGTTCTTTATGGCAATTGCCTACGTGGCAACTAGCGCATCAATTTTTTCTCTACGTCGTAAGGGCGCAAAAGCTCAGTTCCATCTTAGAGGAGGCTGGGTGATTCCAAGCCTAGGAGTGATCTTCTCTCTTTATCTAATCACGCAATGCTCCCTCACTCAGATCGCGTTAGGTCTGATCTTGCTCTTTGTAGGGGTACCAATCTACATCAAATACTCCCCAAAGAAAGAGATTGCTGAACTTAAAGAGGCATTGATTTCCAGCGAATCTGTCATAAGAAGAGCGTACAATCAGGAGGAGAGGTTTTTGGCTCATGCCATGATGCACATAAAGAGGTTATATAGAAGAATTACTGGCAAGAAGCAGACGTGGAATGAAACCAAGTAGGCCTAACCTCCTGTTTTCGGAGACGCTCCTTCTGCAGGTACTACAGGTCACTGCTTTGTGATGGTCAAAACTGAATTGTAGAATTTAGACGTAAGTCTGAACTTATACGGCCCCACCGACTAATTTTCCTGTTTTAGGAAAAAGTCTTGCTTATTTTGGGCAGATAACTTGCCTGATCTGGTATTCACTTTTTGCATCTATCTATATGTCAGATCTGGTCTAAACAGCAAGAGCTTCGCAATTTCCCGCCAAACGATAGTGAGAAGAGCGAAGGCAAAGACCAGGCCAAGCTGACTGGCCGTGAGTGCCGAAAGCCTGAGCTGCAACCCTACTGAAGGTACGCTGACTGCAACGAGCAGGAAAGAGAAAGCAAGAACTGCCCACACGTCCATCACCCTATTTGACAAAGGACCCAAAATGTAAAGCGGTTCCTTTTCTGAACGTGAAACAAAGGCAAGGATTACATGGCCCATTATCCAAGCAGAAAAGGCGAAAGTCTGCGTTTCAATGTTAGAAAGGTTTTGCCAACGTGCGTAAAAGTACGAGAACATGACGGCTGCAAAAAGACTTGCCGCGGAGACTGCAATGTCGACTATCATTCCTGAATCAGGGAACTTTGCTTTCGAATCCCTTGGCTTCCGGCTGTAAATCGTTCTTTCAGCGGGCTCTGTGACAAATCCGGCAGAGGCAGCGAGATCCATGAAAAGTTCGAGGACGATTATCTGTATTGGGGCAAACGGTAAGGGTACGCCTAGAACCAGAGGCAAAAGGAAGATTGAGATCAGCGCAGCCTTAACAGACAGATAATAGCTCAAGCCTTTTCTGAGGTTGTCAAAGAATTTGCGGCCCTCAAAGATCGCCTGCCCAATAGTCACAAAATTATCATCGGTCAATACAACATCTGCCGCTTCTTTAGCCGCGTCAGTACCTTTTATGCCCATCGCAATGCCAACATCTGCCCCTTTAAGGGCCAGAGTATCGTTGACACCGTCACCAGTGACCGCAACAACTTCGTTGTTTGCATGTAACGCTTTTACCAGCCGATACTTATGCTCGGGCGTCGTTCTCGCAAAAACGGAGACTTCCTTCACACCCTTCTGCAGTTCCTCATCAGAAAGCCTGTCCAGCTCCTCACCAGTTAGCACTCTCTCTGAAGGGATGCTCACACTCTTCGCAATGTAGGCGGCGGTCTGCGGATGATCACCAGTGACCATGATCGTCCTGATTCCCGCTCTATGCGCGGTCTCTATGGTTTCTTTGACGCCTTGACGTGGAGGATCCTCGATGGAAACCAGCCCCACAAAATCCCAATTTGACTCCAATTCTGAAAACGGCAAATCCGCTTCTTCAGCGGAGACCTTTTTTTCTGCAACAGCAATTACTCTCCTTCCTTTCGCTGTTTCATTTCTGAGCTCCTCTTCAACAGCGCCATTGCTGTCTGACGAGGTTAGAATTTCCTCCGGCGCTCCAACAGCCGAAAGCCAGAAACCATCATTTCTCACACGCAAAACAGCTCTGGTCCGTTTGTTGCTCTCAAAACCGCGTTCGCGGAGAATCCTTCCGAAATCCGCTTTGACTCCGAGTTCGCTGGCTTTTTCGAGAACTGCCTTGTCAGTGGGAGACAATGACATCTCAGTTAATGCAGCTGTTGCTGCACTAAGCGTTCTAGCCTCTTCGTTCCGTGGAAAAACGTGGGCAACTTCCATCTTGTTCTCAGTGATTGTTCCTGTCTTGTCAGTAACGATGACAGTTGCGTCACCTAGAACTTCGGTAGCTTTGAGCTTCTTAACCAGGAAACCCTTTTGCGAAAGCCTGTAGGAGCCTATCCCCAAGATCATTGTAATTATGATTGGCAATTCTTCAGGGATAGCAGCAAAAGCAAGTGCAAGCCCTGTCAGAATCAGCTGGACAAGATTCTGTGATCCGAAGCGCAGGAAGCCTATAGACGGTATGATTACGCTGAAGAAGAGAGCAACCCAAGCAAGGGTTTTCGAGAGCGACTTCATCGCCAATTGCAGTGGGGTCCTCGGAGGTTTGATCCTTTCAGCGAGAGCGGAAATCTTGCCGAAACTGGTGTTTCTGCCAGTGGCGTAAGCTTCTCCTCTTCCTTCGCCCGAGACGATTAATGTTCCAGCAGAAACGTCATCTCCAACCCTTTTCTCTTTGGGAAGAGATTCGCCTGTCAAAATCGACTCATCAACTTGAATATCGTAAGCTACGTCAAGTTTGCAGTCAGCAGCAATTCGTGTGCCCTGAGTGAAAACCAAAACGTCGCCGGGAACCACTTTCTCAGTTTCAACCTCAACTATGATGCCGTCCCGCATGACTCTAGTTTTTGGAGCGGCCAGCTCAGAAAGCGCAGATATGGCTTTCTTGGCGCGATATTCGTTCCAGATTTCGACAAAAACCAGCACAAAGATAATGCTGAAGATTGTCAAGGCATCTTCCGGGCTTCCGAAAACCGTGTAGGCTACACCAACGACAAGCAACAGCAAAATCATAGGTTCAGTTACTTCTTCCTTCGCGATACCGAGGAAACTTGTCTTCTGAGGTCTGACAAACTGGTTTCGCCCGACCTGTTCAAGTCTTCTTTCAGCTTCGACATAAGAAAGTCCCTTTGACTTCTTGTCCAAGCCTTCCATACTTCGACTTAAACCAGCTCCAGATTTTAAGAGTTTGCGCCTCAAAAATACATAAAAATCAAGGTATGGTCACGCTTGACTAAGTAAAGGCAAGAAGCAGGAAACAAAAAAGAAGGTTTATATCGTCATTCTAGTGCTCAGATTAATTCACAAGATTGGGAGTTCGCGTGATGAGTGTAGCCGAGCCGATTCTTGAATGCATTCAGACAATCAAAACACAGGCCCAGCTTCTGCGTTCAACAAGCACATTCAGAGACTTCTTAAGTGTGCGCTAATGGTTTGAGTAAAATCAACGTTTCAGAGGCCTACAGTCATGCTTCAGTACCTGTTTCTTCTCTGAATTGCAGTCTGTAGAATGAGCTGTACAATCCTTTCTTGCGCATAAGCTGTTCATGCGTGCCTCTTTCCACTATTGACCCTTGGTCGATGGTCAAGATTTCATCGCAAAGCCTGATGGTTGAAAGCCGATGGGCAATTATTATCGTCATTCTGTTGCGCATCAGTTTTTTCAGGGCTCTCTGTATCACCAGTTCGGTGTAGGCGTCAACTGAGGATGTTGCCTCGTCCAGCACCAAGATTTCCGGATTTGCGACTAGCGTTCTGGCAAAGC
>PEWI01000018.1 GCA_002779555.1 Candidatus Bathyarchaeota archaeon CG07_land_8_20_14_0_80_47_9
GCTTGTTCCCGCAAAACATGTGAACATGAATGTCAAGGCGTTTAAGCTTGGCTACGGGTACGTGAAGAAAATGAAAGTATAGGTCTAAGCTTCTTTGGTTTTTGAGTGAGACGAGTTCTCTTTTTCCTTGTCCAAAACCGCCTTCAGAATGCTCTGGAAGATTTTCATGTCTGAAACGTTCACCAGCGGAATCTGAAAGCTTTTGTCGATTTCAAGGATTTTCTCATATTTCGGAAACGCTGCATAGCAGACCTGACTTATCGGAAACTCCTGCTTCTCCAGCTCGTGTTCAAAGGACTTCTCATAAACCTCCAAACACAGGAGGTACCCGTCTATCCAGTAAAGCCTGTTCACGCCGAAAGTTGCAGCGCAAAACATGACATTGCTCACAGAACGCTTGTCCAAGCCAAGAATGGTGACTTTCCGCGTTGGGGCAATCTTCACATCCATGTCTTTTTCACTCCTTGAACGGGGTTTTCAACACTTCCCTTGCCCTGTTGCTTATTATCGGCCCAAGTCCATGAACAGTTTCCGACCAATCGTCAACATTTATCAAAGCATTCAAGGGCGTCTGATAAGACTTGAGAATCGCCAAAGCCTTTTCTCTCCCAACGTTCGGAAGACTTGCCAAAAAGTAAACTTGAGAATCCGCCACGCTGTCCCACTTCTTGAACGGATGAACTGTGGGCGTCCTTTTCTCAACTATCTGCTCTTGGCGTGCGGCCACATAGAGGAAATCAACAGTCTCCTTGTAGGATGTTGTGCTCACGATTGGGATGCCATTCTTTGCCAGACTGAACATTGCCCCCCAGACTGCTGCCGGCTGAATTCGGCTGTATTTGTAGATTATTGGCATGTAACCCTCCAGAAGAATCAGCGACTTGGGATAAACCTCCTTAAGCCTGAACAGCTGCTCGAACAGGAAGCGATGCGTAAGTGTGTAGACAAAGTCCTTCACGGTTTTTCTTTCTACAGCACATACGTCAGACAGAACATAATCGCCCTTTTCCAAATGCTCAGTTCTAACGTTAACGCCGCACTCTACAAGCCCCTTGACAATTTTTGCTGCGGTGTTTGCTTCGCGGCCGTCGACGATTATCGTCGGTTCCTGTCCTTCAGCCTTCTTTTCCTTCAAGTAAGGAAGTAAGGTCTCAGTCCCAGACATGTTCTCAACTCTGCTGATTTATTGCAACCTGTGCTTTCTTATTTGTGTTTGCAGTGAACTCTAACCCGATTTTCGCCACTGTAACGGCATCCACTATTTCTTGCGGTTCCGTGAATGCACTGCTTTACTCGGCCTCTTTCCAGTGAGATAGAAACCACGTTTTTCAAGTTGCCTGAGCAGTTCTTTGGGTTCCGGGTACCACTGTCCCCATTTTCTGCAGATGTGTTCCGTCCAACTGTAGTTGTCGTATGTGAAGGTCTCTTTGCGGTTTCCTTCGAGCGGAATCTTGTATTTTGCCTTGCGGTAGTAGTCCTGGGCGAGATAGCCTTCATCCATCGTCTTCATGGCTTTTGAAACCGTAGCCTGACTTAGCTTTGGGTAGGAGTCTTCGAAAAGAGTGAAATCCAGAGGATATCGCGGTCTCGTGGGTGGGTCCTCTGCAGGATAGCCCGTCACCAGCTGAACTAGTGGAAACACTCTTTTCGGCAGGCTGTACTCTTTCGCAATCTTGTCAGCCCTGTACGGCGCACTGCCGAGGAAACAGCTTCCAAGCCCAAGGCTTCTTCCCGCTATAACCATGTTCTCTGCCATCAAAGCTGCATCCTGAATTCCGAAGAATATTAGCGTGAGGTCGTTGGTCGCCAGTTTCCAGTTTCTCTTGGTCATGATGAGTTCGAACTTGTGAGAGTCAACGCATATGGTGAACAGTATAGGCGCATTCCAAGGGTTTCGTTTCCTGTTTCGCGATATGAGTACGCTGTAGTACTGAGAAGCGAAAGGCGCCTGCTGACCTGCTCGGACAATTGTCTCCACTACTTCGTCTGAAGGGGATTCATCTGTGTATTTTCGGATTGACTTGTGCTCAAGCACGGTCTGAATTACAGGGTTGTGCTCCATAACGCTCACTTCTTACCATGCAATGCTCAATGTGCTAAGAGTATAGGCGGACGAATCATTTAAAAGAATTGACTTCTAGACTCTCGCAACAAGAACGTGAAACGAATCGGAAGAAAATTCTGGGTGTGGGTATAAAAAGGGAAAGGTTTTGTTATGGCCCTTTCTTCGTGATTTCCTTTATGATGCCAGCCGCTACCGTAGTGCCCATGTCTCTAACGGCGAAGCGTCCGAGCTCTTCGAACTCGGCAAAGGTCTCGACGGATATCGGGTGCAATGGCTCCATTCTCACGACCGCCGCGTCACCAGTCTTCAGGAAAGTCGGCTTCTCCTCGACTACTTGTCCCGAGCGCGGATCAATCTTTCTTATTAGTTCGGTGAATTTGCATGCGACCTGCCCTGTGTGATAGTGCAGTACCGGCGTGTACCCTGCGGCGATGGCTGTCGGGTGGTAGATCACGATTATCTGTCCGACGAACTCCTTAGCCACTGAGGGCGGGTTAGTCACGTGTCCAGCGACGTCTCCGCGGCGTATGTCGGTCTTTGCCACTCCTCTTATGTTGAATCCGATGTTGTCGCCTGGTTCAGCTTTTGGAATCCTTTCATGGTGCATTTCGAGCGATTTGACTTCGCCTTGCTTGTTGGGTGGCATGAAGATGACCACATCGTTTTCTTTGACTACTCCTGTTTCGACTCTGCCAACTGGAACTGTGCCTACGCCCGTGATGCTGTAAACGTCCTGAATCGGAATGCGCAGCGGCTTGTTTGTCGGTTTAGGAGGCACTTCAAAAGTGTCCAAAGCGTCAATCAAGGTTGGGCCAGTGTACCAAGGCATGTGCTCGCTTTTCTTCACGAGGTTGTCGCCTGTCCACCCTGAAGTGGGCACAAACGGGATTTTTTCAACCTTGTAACCCACCATCTTGAGCGTTCTGCCAACTTCGTTCTTGATTTCGTTGTAGCGGTCTTGGCTCCAGTTGACTGAGACATCGTCCATCTTGTTGATGGCTACAACCATCTGTCGGACGCCGAGTGTGAACGCCAAGAAAGCGTGTTCTCTTGTCTGACCGCCGGGGCCGATTCCTGCTTCGAACTCTCCTCGTCTTGATGAGCAGAAGAGTATGGCTCCGTCGGCTTGGCTTGCCCCTGTAATCATGTTCTTAACGAAGTCGCGGTGACCAGGTGCGTCAATGACTGTGAAGTAGTATCTCTTGGTTTCAAACTTTAGGAATCTGAGGTCGATTGTTAAGCCTCTTTCACGTTCTTCTTTTAGGTTGTCGAGAACCCATGCGAACTTGAAGGACTCCTTTCCCATTTTTTTAGCTTCTTCTTCGTAAGCCTTTATGGTCCTTTCGTCAACTGCGCCTGCAGCGTACAGCAGGTGCCCTGTCGTTGTGGATTTTCCGTGGTCGACGTGTCCCATGATCACTAGGTTCAAGTGCGGCTTTCCAGATTTGCTCATTCTTTTTCCTCCTCGATTTTTCAGATTTCCCTCTAAATTTTAGTGAATTCGTTTACACAACTGTTCATTCAATTATTTTAACTTTATGATGACGTAGAGAAATGTGGTGTTCGCAAAACTGGAAACAAATATAAAAGCTGACTTTCCGAATTACTGAGTGGACGCGTTTGGGCTATGCCTGCAAACTTGCCTCCTGATGCCAGAAAGAAATGGGCAGAAGTTGAAGCCACAAGAAATCCGAGAGAAAGACTTCAACGCATGCAAGAATTCCTGAGCCTAGTTCCGAAACACAAGGGAACTGCGAAAACGTGTGCTTATGTGAGGAAGCAGATGGCTACCCTGCGCGAGGAACTGGAAGAGAAGAAGAGAAAGAAGACGGGAAAAAGCGCGTTCAAGCTTTTCTTGGAGAAAGAGGGTGCAGCCCAAATAGCTCTGATAGGAGTAACGAAAGCTGGAAAAAGCAGTCTGCTCGCAGCTGTAACAAACGCGAAAGTCGAGATTTCGCCCAACCCCTACACAACACGAGAACTCGTGCCGGGCACTCTGGCTTACAAAGACATACAATTCCAAATCATCGAGGCTCCTGCCCTGAGGGAGGGCTCCGCAGAGGGAAGAAGTTGGGGACTCAAGACCTTGGCGACTGCCCGCAACGCTGATGGCGTAGTATTGGTCGTTGACCTGTCTCAGAATCCAGTTGACCAGTTGTCTCTCATCGTTAATGAGATGGAAAAAGCGCGAATATTGATCAGCAAGCCTAAAGCTCGCGTGGAAATTGAAAGAAGGCATATGGGTGCCGGGCTGCGAATCATTGTTGTCGGAAAGCTTGTTGACTGCACTTTCAAAGAGGTTGAGGAGCTTCTCAAAAGGTACCGCGTCCCGGACGGTGTGGTGAAGGTTTCGGGAGAAGCTACTCTGAACGACGTGGAGGACGCGATTTTCGAAAGCACTGTGTACAAGCCTGCGGTGATAGTGGCCAACAAGACCGATGTGAAAGGCGCAGACGCAAACTTGAAGCTGCTTGAAGCCTACGTTGACAACATATTACCAATAATCGCCATTTCGTGCAAAACTCGAGAGGGCCTGGCGAGACTTGGCGATGTCCTGTTCGAAACGTTAGACATAATACGCATCTACACCAAAGAGCCGAACGAAAAAGTGTTTTCGAAGAAACCTTTCACCCTGAAGAAAGGCGCAACAGTCTACGACTTAGCGAAAAGCATTCATAGCGATTTCAGCAAGAAGTTCTCTTTTGCAAAAGTGTGGGCTAGAAGACTTGTCTTCAGTCCTCAAAAAGTTGGATCCACGTTCAGCCTCGAAGATGGAGACGTCGTTGAGATACACGTTAGATGACTTGCAAAGCAATTGCTTGCTTTTTTACCTGTTTGCTTGAGCTACTCTCTCCAGTTCATAGCGTTTTGAGACAGCATGGCTCTTTATGTCCCGGTTCGCGGCCAGAATCAACTCCTCTGCTAAGCATTCTTCAATTGACCGCGGATTGTTTATCGATGCTTGTCTGGCGGCTTCTGTTATGTTTCTCAATGAAAGGTCAACTCTTCGCTGGGGGGAAACGTCAACTGACAGGCGGTACGCTATCCCGCCGTAGCTAATTCTTGTCGTGTCCTCACATGGAGCACTGTTTTCCACAGCCTTGACGAGAGCTTCCACAGGGTTCTTTCCAGTTCGAAGGTTGACTAATTCAAAAGCATGCTTCACAATGTTCATTGCTCTAGCTTTTTTCCCCGCGTTCTTCCCAGGACGCATGAGATTGTTCACGAGTCTTTCGACAATGCTGATGTTTGCCTTTCGGAACCGCTTGTGCTCATGCCTTCCCATGCTGTGCGGGATCGCAACTGGCTTCAGAGAAATGTATCTTTGCAAGCCCAAGTCTGCAACTGCTATGCCTTTGAAACTCCACTTCTCAAAAAGCTGTACTTCGCGTTTTTCTTCGTGCTTCTGACTCAAAACTCTCACCGTGCAGGCTTCTGCTTTCTTCCGTAAACAAGCTCGTTCAAGGACACGCCGTTGACTGTAATGACCTTCCAGCGCACTCCAGGGATGTCGCCCATGCTTCTTCCGCGTGAGCCGCCGATTCCCACAACCACTATTTCGTCATGTTCGTCAACAAGGTTCAAGGCTCCGTCTCCAGGCAGAAAGGCGGTTATGAGTCGACCATTTTTTATGAGTTGTGTTCTGACGCATTTTCTGACGCCACTGTTGGGCTGCTTGCTTTCCACCCCTACCTTTTCGAGAACGATGCCGCGTGCCATGGGTGCTCCTTCCATGGGGTCTGCCTTAACGTCCAGCATCAGCATCCGTCGGTTGTAGTACATACTGCTCCAGCGGAATCTATTTCTCTTTTCCACCAGTTTTCTTGCGGCGAATTCGCCTCTGGGAGACTTTGAACCCATGGTTTGATATCCTTCGCTACGTCTAATCACAATTCTAATATTTAAACTGTAACATGGAAGATTGGCCACTCATTTAGTGAGACCCTTGTCTGTGGAACATGTGAAACTATGTCTTTGTTATCTGTAAGGCCAGCTCTTCACCGTCGCGGTTGTAGATTGTGACGCTCTTCTCGTCTTTGAACGGAAAACCGACAATCATGAGCACGACGCCGACGAAATGGTTCAGGTCAGCAGGTGAAGGCGATAAGTTGCCTGAAGGATGGGAATGCGCTGTTCCAATGATGGAGAAATCCATAGGTAACATGTGCAATCTGATTTGGGCAAATCCTTGACCGTAGTTGGCAAGCGGTGGAACGACAAGTTCAGAAATCGTGATATGGTTTTTCTTCTTTTTCCCTCTCAAAAGCAAAATTGTCTCTCTTGGATGGAGTTGTCTTGCTCCTTCGAAAATCATCTGGAGTAATTCGTGGTCAATCGAAACGGTTATAGCAGATTCCATACAACCATCAAGACGGCTCAATGCTTAATTACCTTTACGAGATGTTGTTGAAAGGCGAGCGGTCTTGGCTGTTTGGCGGCTGTTGAAACTTGAAACTCATGATGCCTTCATGAACATGGCCATCGACGAAGCTGTTTTAACCGCGCGAATTGAGAACCGAGTCCCAAACACGTTGAGGCTATACTGCTGGAAGCCTTCAGCAGTTTCCATAGGAAAGTTCCAAGCGATTCAAAACGAGGTTCAAGTTGACACCTGCAGGAAACTTGGCGTGGATGTCGTCAGAAGAATCACTGGCGGAGGCACGGTTTATCATGATGCTGAAGATGAGATCACCTATAGCGTCGTTGCCGATAAGGAGAGCCTCGGAACGCAAGACATAACGGCGGTTTATGCGAAGATCTATGCAGGACTAGTTGAAACCTTCAAGATTCTAGGCATAACGGCAGACTTCAACGAAGGCAACGCAAAGACATGCCCAAACCTGACAGTCCGAGGCAGGAAGATTTCAGGAAGTGCGCAATGTCACAAAAGCGGCGTTGTTCTGCAGCATGGAACGCTTCTGCTCGATGTGGACTTGAAAAGAATGTTCACGTTGCTGCGTGTTCCGTGGGCCAAAACATGCATGGAAGTCGTCAACGTCGCAAAACATAAAATCACCTCAGTAAATGATGAACTCGGAAAAACTGTTCCACCGCAAAGGGTGAGGCAAGCTCTGATTGACGGATTTCAAAAAGGTTTGAACATGAAACTCGCAGCTGGAGAGTTAACGCTTCACGAACGTGAGCTAGCACAAAGACTCTACATGAAAAAATACAGCACTGACAACTGGAACATGCAAGGCAAAGACTCACCCGAAAAACGAAACAGCGTCTGAGGAGAATAGAGCAAATCTAATCCTACATTCCTTACTAAAAGGTACAAGACGTCGTACTAACAACAGGTTCAATCTATATCCCAAACTCAAACATACACGTCAAATCATGAAGCCGTTTGGCTTTCCGCCAAACTCCTACCGATACGAGCTGGCCGTTTGCCGAATGCCTGCCTATTCGAAAAGAGACTTGAGCACACGTACGATCAGTAAGCGTACGCGGCAACCACGATGACGCTTCGGCGAACACTATTGTGTAGCGCTCTTACCACGTTTGAAGTGAGAAACGTTTCCCGTGAGGGCGTTGATCTCGAATGTCAATATCTCTTCAAAATAACTTGCCCTTACGAGCCAAGACTCTTCCTTCTCATCATATTTTGTCTCGAAGAAAGAAGCAGGAATCGTGTAGTGCCATATTGATTTTGCCGCTTCAACGGCGATTTCTTTTGCTACTCTTTCATCACTAACGCGCAACGACTTTCCCATTTGTGCATACTCCACTATGGCATACCGCGCGTTACTGCGCGTGTTCTTATGGCACAGAAAGAGTCTGTGTTTGAAGGCATTTGCTTCTTGCGTTCGTTTTTCTAAGACTCTCAAGATATGCCCTTTCGCCGAGCGTCTTCGCGAGAAGCTGCTCGCCATTCACGAAGTTCACTGTGTGATATAGTGTTTCCTCTCCTGTCAGTTGCTGTTCGAAATAGCATCCTTTTTTGACACCGTTGGTCTTAAGGCTCTTCAAGTAGTCCAAAGCATACCTGCAGTGCCCAACAATTTCGCACGAACTACATTTTCCCCAATCTTCAGGATACAGGCAAGGACCGCATGTTATATGACATGCCCTCTTCCCAGGAAACAAATTGACTTGAACATCGCCTTCACAGCGACAGCACTTATTCTCCCACGATTCATGCTCAGACATTTACATCCAACCTTCGAAGGATATAGATATTAATGTCAACACATGATCATAAGAGTTTCCATTCTAAAACATAAAAAAATCCGCCCATTTTCTTATGAATCAAAATATATATAGGGGGCTAGACTTTTCAGAGAAGATTGATAGAAGCCAACACAATCAGCGAGAGTCCGAACCCCTTTGCTCAGACGCTCTGACCTTTTTCTGTTCTCCATTTCAGGCCTTGAGGCGTATCTTCGATGATTATGCCCATGGCTGCCAGTTGCTGTCTGATCTGGTCTGCGGTTTTCCAGTCTTTGGTTTTCCTAGCCTCTTCCCTCTTGTAAATAAGCTCCTCAGCCTCTTTTGACAGCTTTTCTTCTTTTTTGACTTCACCGACGACGCCAAGAACCTTGTCAAAGCCGACCATTAGGTTGTGAACTTGCTGTGCTTGTTCTTTGCTGAGCATGTTGTTGTCCAAGAGATTGTTGACTTCTCTAACAAACTCGAATAGTGATGCCAGGGCCATGCTTATGTTAAGATCATCGTCCATGGCTTCGCCGAACTCTTTTTCTACTCGATTTATCAGCGCGGTTATCTCTTCTTCGCGGCCTTTTCCATCGGTCTCTAGCAGTCTGTACGTGAAGTTTGTCAGGCGCTCAATGGCGTTCTTTGCGGCTTCCAGCCCTTCAAAGGTGAAGTTAAACTGCTGCCTGTAATGGCTTGAAAGAAGCAGGTAGCGCACAGCTTTTGGGTCGTAGCCCAGCTTTATGAGGTCCCTCAACGTGTAGTAGTTGCCGAATCTCTTGCCCATCCGTTTTCCTTCAACCATTAAATGCTCGCAGTGGAGCCAGTAGTTGACGAACTTTTTACCCGTAGCAGCCTCGCTCTGGGCGATTTCGTTCTCGTGATGCGGAAACATGTTGTCCACGCCGCCCGTGTGAATGTCCAAAGTCTCGCCCAAGTACTTCATAGACATCGCTGAGCATTCAATGTGCCACCCTGGTCTTCCTTTG
>PEWI01000166.1:0-7007 GCA_002779555.1 Candidatus Bathyarchaeota archaeon CG07_land_8_20_14_0_80_47_9
AGCCTAGAACGGTTGTTGAAATTGTTTCAGAGCAGATCTTCATGGTGTTGCTGTCAAGTTATGCGGCTGGAGTTGTTTTCGGCATAATCATCACTCTCTTGATACTGATTCCTGAGCCGGTGATCACTGAGTACACAGTCTTTGAAATCGCTGGATGGCTAGTAATTGCTCTGGCAGCAACATTCATCCTTAGCCTCTACCCTGCCTTAGGATTTGCAAGGAAACCAGTTTTGGACATGATGGCCCAAGCCTAAGAGACACAAGGGGATGTGCGAATGGCTCGCGGCAAGATGAAGAATCAGAGTCTGCCAATTCTAAGCGTTCTCTGGAAATGCTCAAGTGAGTTCACGTAGACTCGGACTTGGCTTACAAAATCTTGCAGCTGAAGCACCGGTACGACAGGCACACCATCACAAAGCTTGGACCTTCCTACAGTAAGAGACAGAACCGCAGGGATTAGTATGACGATTTCCCAAGAGGCAAATTCGATCTTCACGGCAGGATTTGGCAATGAATCAGCCAAAGCCTTCGTCCTTTCTCTTTGTTCCTCGGCGATCTTCTTCAGCACTGAGGGAGACATCCCATGGTGCCAATGTTTGCAATCAATGCTCATCACAACCGGTTTTTTGCAGCCAACAACATCTACCTCCCACTTTCGTCCAGCGTGCTTAAACCGCAGATTCCTCTGAACACCATACCCATTCCGTTCCAATGCGATAGCCGCCATGTTCTCGAACTCCTGCCATTCAAGCACCGAGCTTACACGCTCAACGTCAGCGCCCAACTCCATAGCCCGAACAGCAAGCTTGAGTCGCTGAACACTATCTGCCTGCACGAAACCCTTTCTGACATAAACGAGTCCATCATTTTGCAGTTTTTGAAGCAACTCCTCACCTATCTGCAGTGGAATCTTTGCCTCTTTATTGATTAGTTCGTGTGAAACGCTTCCTTCCCTTGTTAGTTTTAGAAGGGAGATAATCAGTTCCCGCTCAATACTCATTCCACAAGCCTCAGCAAGTTGAGTCCGAAATGCCTAAAATGACCGCTCCATTGGTTCAGCTTAAAAGCTTTTCCGTATAGTACCCCGGCCAGGGAGAAGACATCATTCCTCGCGTACCAACTGGCAATGCCCGCTGTTCCGCCCAAGCCCAACAACATCTCTTCAGACACATTCAGGCTGTGACTCGCAACGGCTTTTCTCAAAGAGGAAGTCTCCCAGTGTTTGCGGACAATTCGGATGAAACCACTTACGATTGGTCTGCCTATCATCTGCCTCGCTCCATTTTACCCACCGATTTTGGTTTTTACGAACCACTAGTATTTCTTAAATGCTTCAATAAGAATAAATGCGACTATGCATTTGGGGCGAGTGAGTTGGTTAGAATAAGAGCAGTCTTGTTCGATTTGCATGGAACATTGGCTTATGTGAAGGAAGATGTATCAGACGCGGAAATCTCGGCGTATCTTTTCAAAAGAGGCTACGAAGTCTCGCCACAACAACTGAGAGCAGCATGGGCTTTCGTCTCCTTTATAGACTATCCCAAATATGGCTACAGAAACTGACACAGCTTCTTCTCAAGGATTCTCTGGAGGCTCAAGGTGAAAGTTGACGAGGCAACGATAACCGGAGTCGCCAAGCTCTTAGAAAGCAAGCCCTACCAGCTGTACCCGGATGCTGCAGAAGCAGTGATGACGGCAAGGAACAGCGGCTTCAAAACCGCGATAGTCACGACGATAGCACATTTCAAATTTGAGAAAGCCATTCAACCTATCAGAAAGTATTTGGATTTTGTGATGACTGGGTATGAGGCTGGATGTGACAAGTCGAATCCGAAAATGTATCGGAAGGTTTTGGAAATTTTGGCTGTCAAACCTGAAGAAGCCGTCATGATTGGGGATGATATGCAGTTGGACATCTTGCTTCCCTCAGTTGGGCATAAACACGATACTTCTGGACAGGGAAGGCAAAAACCGAAGGCAATCGGTTGATGCTTTTGTATACAACTTGAATGAAGCCATGGAAACTATAATAAGAAGATACGGCAAGAACTGAGAAGACCGCAGAAGAGGCATAAAAAGATGGCTAGACAGTACACCTCTAAAACTGCCAAGTCCATGGCACTGTACGAGCGGGCCAAGAAGGTTCTTCCCCTTGGAGTTTCTTACGGAATACGGTATTTTGAACCTTACCCCTTTTACACGGCAAGAGCAAGGGGAAGCAAGCTCTACGATGTCGACGGCAACGAGTACGTGGACTTTTGGCTGGGACACACCGCGCTGATTCTCGGTCACAGCCCACAGGAAGTAATGAAAGCAGTCAGCAAGCAACTGCGCAATGGTACTATGTACGGAACGTCGCATGAGCTAGAAATAGCTCTCGCGGAACAGGTTGCCAAAATGGTTCCGACAGCCGAAATGACCCGGTTCACAAACTCAGGAACCGAGGCAAACATGTACGCCACACGCTTGGCCCGCGCCTACACAGGAAAGAACAAGATTGCAAAGTTTGAAGGCGGATGGCACGGAGGCTACGACGCCCTTCACGTAGGAGTCAAACCCTCCTTCGACGTTCCAGAGTCAGCAGGGTTGACCACCGGAGCGGTGCAGGACACCATTGTTCTGCCATTCAACGACCTGGACGGAGTGAAGAAGAAGCTGAGAAATGAGCAAGTTGCATCAATCGTAATCGAACCTGTCCTCGGCGCCGGAGGCGGCATCCCAGCTGACGAGGAATTTCTGAGAGGCCTCCGGGAATTCTGCAGTGAAAACAAGATTCTTCTGATTTTCGACGAAGTCATCACGGGTTTCAGACTGGCTCCCGGCGGAGCCCAACAATACTACGGCGTGAAACCTGACATAACAGTTTTCGGAAAAATCCTCGGAGGCGGCTTCCCTGTCGGCGCCTTCAGCGCAGGAAAAGAGGTTATGGAAAGGTTGGACTCGCACATTTACGAACGCCCGCGATACTCTTTCCATGGTGGAACTTTCACTGCGAATCCCATAACGATGACTGCAGGAATGGCAACGCTGAAGATTCTTGAGGACGGACAACTGATAGACAGACTGAACAGGCTTGGGCAAAAAATACGAGACAGGCTAGGAAGAATTTTCGAAGCAAGCGGCATTGCGGTGCAGGTTACGGGCGCAGGTTCTCTTTTCAACGTCCACTTCACGAAAGGGCAGGTCAAAGATGCAGTTACTGCCTTCAAAGCAGGCAGAAATAGGCTTCTTGACTACCATCTGAACCTGATAGCAAACGGGATATTCATTCTGCCAACGCACAACGCTGCTCTGAGCACAGCACATTCTGAACAGGACATCGAAAAACTCTTCTCAGAAACAGAAGAATATGCGAAGCAGTCCAAGTCGACCCACAGAAAGTAGCCTCAAACCTGCCAAGAATCATTGCCTCTTGTGACTAAGCATGTTTTCAGCTTTTCTCAGATCCAGAGGGCTGTTGACATTGAAGAATGTTCTGAACTCAGGGTCAAGCTGCTCAAGCACAAGCGTTGAGACGTAGCGTATGCCCCGCAGCTTGTCAACCATAGACTGCATGTTCATCTTCCCTTCGCTTAGAGCGTTCTTAGCGGCTTCCATGGCAGGTTTGGCTGAATAGACTGCCTGCAAAGGCTCTATGTAGCCGTTTGGCCACTTTGGGATGACAGCGTTTTTGTTGATGCAGAGTTCAAACAGAAGCGAAATCACATCCTTGCACACGAATGGATTGTCACACGGAAGAAGAAGCGCGTGTTCTCTGCGCGTTTTCTCCAATCCTACCAGCGCGCCAACCAGAGGACAATGTAGGTCAGCGGAGTCAACCACAATGCTAACATCTGAACCCACGACTTTCGCGTACTTTTCAGCTTGAGCCTTGGAGCTGACAATAACCATCTTTTCGTCAATAACTCTGCCTAGCTTATCCAGAACATGCCTCACGAGAGGTCTACCTGCCAGTTGGAGTAGCCCCTTGTCCTGTCCGAGTCTGCTGGAGAAGCCGCCTGCAAGAATGATGGCTGATTTGCTCAATAACAGTTCTCCGAGCGTTGTTGATGAGGTGTTATGAATGGTTGTAGTGTTGTATAAGTTTTTTGACGGAAATATTACGAAATCGGAATACGGTATATTACCAAATTTGCCCACAATTATCCATAAAAACAGAGGCAACCGCGATGAACTCCGATGAACTCCGAAATCAGGGAACTGAACCGAATAATATGCAATCAATGCGGCGAAAAAGAGTATGAAAAGTGTAAGTGCTGCAAGGTCCATCTTCTCATAAACAGAGTTGCAGCCCAATAGCGGTTTAGGCTGACTTCTCTATCGTGTTTGCCATCTCGTCAAGGATTCTCGTGAACGGGTGATCAGGCTTTTCCTCTGCGAAAATCGTGTTTCCCTCAGCTTTTAGGATGTCACAGAAACAGGGCACTATCCCGAGTAGTGGAACTTGGTAGATGTCCTTGACTTTGGCTTGAAAATCTTTTCCGGACCTTGTTGGAGCTTCGAGGACCTTGTTCAAGATTATTTCGGTCTTCTTCTCAAACAGTTCGTAAAGCTCTTTCAACATGCGCTTGGTTCCGTCAACATCTGACCTGTCAGAGGTTGTTGCTACGATCACCAAGTCTGAGCTTACGATGGCGTTTATCGACGAATATTGCAGTCCTGGGCTTGTGTCGAAGATGAGATAGTCAATGCCTTTCTCGTCTAGAAGGGAATTTCTGAGAGCTAGGAGCCTTCCTAACGCGCGCATTTCCCATTTTCTGTCCTTTGCAGATATGTCCCTGATTGCTTCTGTTGACGGGTTGGCCAGCCCGACGAACAACTTGCCACCATTGTGAATTCTGTCGGTCAGATCCATCAGTACCTTGTCGATTTCACATGTGCCATTCAGGTAATCGTTCAGCCAATGGTCTGCCTTCTCCACCTTCAGCAGGGTGGCAAGGCTTGGAGCGCGGAAGTCAAGGTCGAACAGGCATACTCTCTTGCCGCGTTTCGCGAAGGCAGCCGCTAGATTCACCGATAGAAGCGTCTTGCCCGTTCCGCCTTTGTACGAATGGACGGCGATTATTTTCCCCACGACATTCACCTTTGACTTTCCCTGTCCACATAGAAGTAGGCTTTTCTACCCTTCCTTTCCTTTTTCAAATGGCCCATGATTACAAGCTGGTTCAAGTAGGCGCTTTCAACTGCTCTAGCCCGGCGTGTCTGTTCAGCGGTCTCGTTCGCTGTGGCTCTGCCGAGCCTGCACACCGCCATAGCCGTCTTCCTGAGATGGTCAGGCATGGACAGCAGCGTCATGACGTCCAATGGGGCTTCTGAAGAAAGCGGCTGAAGGTCTTTTTTGCCATGCTTCTGAAGTTCAATCATGACCTCCATCTTTTCGTTGAGCTTCTCAAGGTTTTCTCTGATCTTCTCAAGTATCTGCAACGGCTTCTTGCCCAGCGTTTCTTGTTTAGCCACCGTGATGTTCCCCATTGTGTTTTACGTGTGTACAATTAGTTAATGGGGGGGCGTTTATTAAGTCTTACGAAACAACGGTAAGAAATGGCTATGCTTATTCACAAAATGAATGCAGAGTCACTCAGGAAGCGGCTATTTGTGGGTGACCGTGGTTTTTGCTCAGATGGCTCCGAAGGCCATTAAGCCTAGCATCATGAAGATGAAGAATGCTGCGGTGTACTCTGCGCTGCTTAGAGCTATTTGTTCGAGTATGCTTGGTCATTAGATTTAGAATGGGGGCTTTGAATAAAAGGCGTGTTTCAGTGCTGAGCATATGTGCGGGCGTTGAAAATATTGCGGAGTAAGAAAGGTTGGTTTTACGAGCGTTGGAGGACTTGCCTAGTATGGTACGGGTGCTTGGTTTCTGAGTTCTTCGACTATGGGCAGTATCTGTTTCAGTTCTCGGAAGTATTTGAGTACGGTTATGCCTCTTTGGGTTATTGCGTAGACAACTCTTCTCTTGCCGACTGTTCTTTCTTCGACGAGGCTCTGCTTGATCAGGAAGTCCAGGTACTCTTTAAGGACGCTACAGTTAACGTTGGCCTTATACATGATGTGAGTGAGCTTCAATGGACCGCGGTGCGCTAACACCTTGAGTATGTCAATATACATTTCAAGTTTGGACCGACGCATTCCTCAAACCTCTTTTTGACATATTTCAACCTTCTTTATATAAAGCTTTTATGGATTCAAACTACGTCTTGTTCCTAATTACTCTGCATTAGTAGGTCATTTTGTCTTGTGCTCTGATTAACACGTTTATTCTATTTTGGAAAGCGGTGACAAGGTCGTCTAGCAATATTTTTTGCAATTCTGCTGAAAGCCCTTTGACGTTTTTATGGAAAACCTCGCCCATTTTAGCTTCTAACTCTTTTCTCTGCTTGAGAGTTATACGATGTTTCAACGGCTCTCCTCCAATGTTCGTGGACAGAAATAGGTTATAGATATTTAATTGTCTTATGAACCGAAAATATGAATCCGAAATACACATCTGTGCGGGTATGTACTTGGCTTGACTCTCTATCGCTCTGAAGCGCCTACCCCCTCCCTTATATATAGATTGAGCTTTGCCTTCAAAGGCAGGCTGATTCTGATGAAGAACACTTTTATTTGCGCTTCGCCTATTGGCTGTTGCCGGATGATGAAAAGGCATTAGCTTGACATATGGATGAGAATTCAGAGTTACTCAGACGGCACTGTACGAGAAATATTGCGTGTACGTCTCCAAACACGAATCCGATGGATAGAATACGTGAAAACCACGCCTAAAAACATGCCAACAAACACAGACACAATCCAGAGAATAAATGCCCATAGAGGGGGATCAACAAGCTCCAAGTCTGTAATCCACCGCGTTAACCAATATGATGATTCAAGAAGAAAGAAAAATATCCAAATTGTCTCTTCAGGCAAATTCTGAAAAGATGACAAAAACGCTGTTAACACAAAAGGCGCAGAAAAAGCCCATAAAAATCCAGCAAGCAAACCCGACCAAATATGCCGTCTGCCGA
>PEWI01000166.1:7113-9216 GCA_002779555.1 Candidatus Bathyarchaeota archaeon CG07_land_8_20_14_0_80_47_9
TTATAAGTCTATAGCTCGTCGCAAAACAGAAACATAAAATATCTCATCACTTAGTAAACTGAGGAACCAGAGTTACCTAGACGGCAATTTACGATTACGCTTTTAAACGCTCCTTCTATAAAGGGTATTTGGCGATGCTTTGTGTCAAAGACTCCACACGAATTTGATTTGGCTTTTTTAGAATCCGCATTAAAAGGGAAAACTCTCATAGTCTATTGGTATCTTTTACAGCAGCCCACACATACTGTGGGCATTCGTGAAGTTCAGCGTGCCTTAGGCTTTTCAAGCCCCAGCATCGCCGTGCATCACCTTGAAAAACTGCAAGATTTAGGCTTAATTCGGAAAAAGGGAACAGGCGAATACTTCCTTGAAGAGGAAGTAAAAGTTGGAATTCTACGGTTCTTCACGCGCATGGGTCGTTTTCTTGTGCCTCGCTATCTCTTCTATTCAGTCTTGTTTTCCACGACGCTAACAGCCTATTTGACTCTGTGTGTCTTGTATCGGATAACTCCGAGTTTTTATACCGTGATGTTTGGTTTGATTGCTGTCGTTATTTTTTGGGTTGAAACTTTTAGGCTATGGAGGGCAAAGCCTTTTTGAAACTTCAACATGGTGTTCTAAAATGTAGACTTAAAAGCCACAGCCTCTTTTACTTTTCATGGAGACAAACACCTTGAAGAAAATTCTGCTCTACTCCGGGGTCGCCGTTGTTCTGGGGCTATTACTAACGCTAGTTCCATTAATCACACTTGCAGAATTTAGACCTGAAAACCATTACTCAGTGTTTTATTCTCTTTCGGAAAAAATGGGAGAAATTGAAAAACCCACCTATGATCGGGATACATCAACGTTTTCAGCTTACAATCTTGATATTCTCGCCATAAGTTTTGTAATAGCGTTAGTTGTGTATGTACTGTTTAAGCGCAGAATACCTCATGACGATTATAGATGGATTAGAGGATACCCGTACTAGTTTTAGTACAATAATGTTCTAAAGCGTAGGATTAAGACTTCAAACTCTATTTTATAAGCATCGAACCTGTGAAGGTGAAGTTAAATGAAAAATGGTAAAGTTGTAATCTTAACGTTGCTCATTAGCTTAAGCGCAATTGCAATGTTATGCGCCAAAGTAGAATACGGTACGGCTAGCCTGAATAAATTCAAGTCATACGAGGAGCTTAAAGAATTCCTGCAAAATAGAAGAGATTCTGGAACATATCCTTATTCACCGTTTTTAAAATCTTTTGGTTTACTCGAGCTTAACACAATGAATGACTATGACTATTCTAAAACCAACATTCAAGTGGAAGGCGTGGACGAAGCAGACATCGTCAAGACTGACGGAGACTACATCTACGTAATCTCTGGTCAAAAAGTAGTTACTGTGAAGGCTTACCCTGCTGAAGAAGCCGCAGTCCTGTCAAGGATAACTTTTAACGGGACATTGAAACAACTGTTCATAAACGGAGAGAGACTTGTCGTTTTCTATGAAAGCGGTTCATGGAGTGAAGCCCAAACTTTCATTAACATATATGATGTATCGGATAGGAAAAATCCAGTGCTTAAAAGCGAGATCGCTGTTGACGGTCAATATTTTAGTTCTAGAATGATTGGCGACTACGTGTATGTTGTCATTAGAAAAGCAGCGTCGCTTGTTGAGGGTGAAGTAGCCCTTCCAAAAATCTATTCTGAAGATGGAAACAGAGTTATACCCGCCACAGACATTTACTACTCCAACATACCTGACTATGGATACATATTCACTACGATTGTAACTGTAAATGTTCTAGAAGACAAGCAGGAGCCAAATGATGAAACAATATTTTCGGGATGGACAACAAACCTATACGTTTCGCTAGAAAACATCTACTTGGCTATTGGTTCTGGAGACCGAACAGTTTTGCATCGAATCCACATTGAAAACGGCGAAATCTCCATTGAGGCTGATGGTGAAGTCCCAGGATACATTTTAAATCAGTTTTCCATGGATGAGCATGAGGGCTACTTCAGAATAGCAACAACGTCCCAGATGGCAAGCTTGCCTCAAGACCCTTCGGGGATAATTCTCCACCTGCAAAATAATGTTTATATTCTAAACATGGA
>PEWI01000138.1 GCA_002779555.1 Candidatus Bathyarchaeota archaeon CG07_land_8_20_14_0_80_47_9
CTACCATGTCCTAGGGATTTCTGTAAAGTTTCAAGTCTTCTGTACGCGCTCTTTGGATCTGAAATTTCCTTTGCCAACTTTTCAAAAGGACATATTCCTGTCCTATCAGCGTTGAGTATGTTTTCGACCAAATTCTTCCATTCATAATATACAGCATACTCTTCGAAGACAGATTTTGCCGCTTTACTCAAGATTATCGCGTAAACCTTCTTGACCTTTGCATAGACGCATAGCAATGCGATTGCTTTCCCGGTAACCCTATCAGCAACGGAAGCCCCTTCAAGTTCATCGCCAAACTTTTCAATTGCTTCCAAAAAGCCTGAAATCCCATTTGAAGCAGCTTCAAAGATTATTTTGCCATTTTTCACTATGGAAAGTGCTAAACCTTTTTCGTTG
This sequence comes from Candidatus Bathyarchaeota archaeon CG07_land_8_20_14_0_80_47_9, assembly GCA_002779555.1. Lineage (GTDB taxonomy): Archaea > Thermoproteota > Bathyarchaeia > Bathyarchaeales > Bathycorpusculaceae > 20-14-0-80-47-9. Next base: position 397 of record PEWI01000138.1, read on the forward strand.
AGGCGTTTTTTCGCTATCTCTAAATCCTGCATTTCATCTCAACTGGGCAGTTGAGTTGGCAAAACATTTATTGGTTTTCTATCGTAAACAATTGGTTCTCTGGCATATTGGCAATTTTCCATGCAAGCTCTTCGTTTGGGGCGCCTTCCGAAATTTTATTCATTAAATCCTCTATTGTTTTCTGATTAACAGATACGTTTAATGTTCTATCCGAATTTTGCAGTTTAAAATATACGGTTATTTCTTTTTGTGAGTTTTCGATTCTGAGTTTTTGGTTTCCAACGGTGCAGTGAGTTATGGCTTGTATTCCGTCAATGACGCATGAAAAGGGGGTTAAAAGCGGAATTTTTACAGTTGCTTGTAATTTACTATATTCTTCATTGTTCAAAATCTGTTTAACAGTTTTTCCTATTCTAACGCCAATAACTAGGAAAGGACCTAAATGTCCATGGAACTCTGCGGCTTTCTCCATCAAGGCTATCAAATCCGCACTTACCTTTGAATCCATGCGTTTCATTTTTCACACCTTTGGCAAGCTGATCCTTGTTGAAAGCGCTTTTACCAGCATAAGACCGAAGATGCCTCCGATAGCACCACCAGCAGCGTGCAATCCTACAAAGAATGCTAAGCCCCCGAACATTGTCACTAGAGAATTCGGGCTCATGAAAAGATTTCCTATTATGACGCCGGCAAGTGCCGTGGAGGTTACAGAAGTGGAGAGTGAACTAATTACGCTTGCTAGTGATTTCTGTAGACAGTTTTGATATCCAATGAGTCTTGTTAGAACATCGAAGGCTACGCTTGCAGCTGTGAAACCTAAGAATTGGGTGGCATAGGGGTTAAGCATCAGAGTTATAATTGTGGCAATTATTCCCGTTATCGTTGCTGCTCCGAATTTTCTAACCCACCACGTAACCAAGATTAATGAGATAATGCCAAGCATGTCGCAGAGGAACGGCAGGTGAGTGGCTCTCCAAAAGATCGGCGTAATATACGCGCTTAGCACACTCCATAGGGCAGCGGACATGGCTATTGCGGCAATCTCTCGACTTGTGAAGAAAGCCATGGTAACACCCTCCAACGTTTTAGTGTTACCAAATTAGAATAAAAGCTTTATGGCGAATTCCTAAACCTATAATGGGAATCCTATGACAAAAATAGTCCGTGTAGGAGTGACGTTTCCTCCAGACTTGCTTAGAGATTTTGATGAGACAATTGGTAAAATAGGTTATGAAAATCGTTCTAAAGCTGTTCAAGACGCTGTGAGAATGTTTGTTTCGGAGAAGAAATGGCTCCAAGAAGAAAAGGGAACGCAAGCAGGAGTTTTAATGATGCTTTATGACCACGAAGTCAGAGGGCTCGAGGATGCGCTGACGGATGTTCAGCATCATCACGCCAACATAATCTGCTCAACTATGCACATTCACTTAAGCGAGCGTGACTGTCTGGAAGCTATAGCTGTAAAGGGCGACGCTGCTGAAATTCGTCGGCTGAGTGACGAATTAACGGCAAAAAGAGGGGTGAAGATTCTCAAGACGATGCTTATTTCAATGTAGTCTCTCAATTTGTTAACTCAAGCATTTTTTCCAAGGCTTTCTTAGCTTTCTTCGCTACGGATTCTGGAACCGTAACCACATGTTTCTCTTCTTTCAAGGCCACGTAGAGCCTTTCAAGAGTGTTCAGTTTCATGTTCGGACAGATTGCGCCCTCGTAAGCCAGAATGAACTGTTTCTCAGGGTTATCCTTCCTCAAACGATGCAGCAGTCCTTCTTCAGTGCCGACGATAAATGTTTTGGCCTTG
>PEWI01000062.1 GCA_002779555.1 Candidatus Bathyarchaeota archaeon CG07_land_8_20_14_0_80_47_9
ACGTTCAGAGAGAGGAGAGCTACGTTTGAAGCCGCAAGAAGAGAAAACGTTTAACAGCGCCTGCTTCACCGACTTTGACGCCAAATTCAACGCGAGACTAGCCGCCGTCATACCAAGATTCTTTGCAGCAGCCGAGGAAACCAAAGTTGCAGGCACAAGCGCCCGTTACCAGTGCCGAGTCAAAGTTGAATATCAGAGGGATTTGATGGGGCTCTTGGAAGAAGGCATGCTCCTGGCTGCCAGGAACTTCAAGCAGGCAGCACAGGATGAAGAGAGATACACGCTCATGGAAGTCAGTCGTGTTTGGCCTGAACACTTCGGGTTGCGTGGCTTGTCGGATCACGGTTATTATCCTATGCAGTTTGAAATCATCGAGCAGTCTGAAGCTGATTGGCAGACAGACGACAGGTCCACGATGATGATTCAGATTGACGCCATCCCGATAAACTATGACTTGCTTCTAGACAAGAAATGTGAATTCAAGTTTGTCAAGGGCTTTTCCTACCCCGTCGCAGGCAGCTCATGCTATATTTTGAACGGTGAAATGATAAACCGCATGTACAACCAGAAAACGGCTGAAAAACTAAAAGTGGACACAAGCAGGACCGTGGAAGACGCCCGAGCAGACCCGAGGCTTGGCCTGATCAAGATGTTTGAGGCAAGCAAAACCGCCATTCCGATTTACGTTGACTTCGAGAAGCTTGTCCGCTACCACTTCGGGGTCTTCGCCTTCACGGGCGGCGGAAAGAGCAATCTGATGTCAAACGTCCTGCGAAGACTCCTGCTGCACACTGACGACACGAAGATCGTTATTTTTGACATAAGCTGCGAATACACGTTCCTGCTGCTGGACCTGCTGGCCGACCCAAACGTCAACGCCAAAGTCATCCTTGAACACCGAATCGATTCACTGCAGCAGTTCTTTAACTCGATAGTCAAACCCAGAGAATACGAAACCGACGAGCGGACCAAACACGGACTGAAATGTATAATCGACCAAGGCAAAGTTGCCTACTATACAAAGCCCAGACAGCAAGTTCCCACATACAGCCAGTTCACAGACGAGCTTGACGAACAGAGAAAAGGTTCCTTTGACAAGCCACACTACATCAACGCGATCGACAAGATTCACGACGCGGTCCGCGAATACGTAGAAGAGCATGGCCTAAGCGAGAACCAAGAGGTAAGCGAAGACTTCGTCAACCACCTAAGCGAAACAGCAGCAGCAACAGTCGACGAATTCAAGGTTCACGACAAAAGCGGCCTGTACGCTTGGGCAACAACGAGGAGCTCGATAGTTGATGTGATAAAGAAGCGGCGCTCGCAAGAAGAGGAACCTGCTAGCGGATTGACCGTTGAGAAAATCCGAGACCTGATAGAGGACAAAACAACCAATCTGATATGTATCTCAATCTCCGACCCGTACACGATAAAAGACCTTGCAATCAACCTGACACAGGACCTGCTGGTGCGCAGAAAACGCCGATTCCAAGTCAAACCCTACATCCTAATCGTCTTCGACGAAGCACAAGAATTCATTCCAAGCAATGTCAGCGGGATAGAGGCAAAGTGTTCGGCCCACGTTGAGACCCTGCTCAGACAAGGAAGAAAGTATGGATTGGGCGTTTGTATAGCCACGCAGCGCATTGCCTACCTGAACACTAATGCTTTGCAGCAGTTGCACACCTATTTCGTTGGAACGTTGCCACGTCCTTATGACCGTCAGCTGGTCAGCGAAACCTTCATGATAGACAAGAGCATACTTGAAAAGACTCTGGAGTTCGCGCCGGGAGAATGGCTCCTGTCAAGCTACATAGCCACAGGAATGGAAAACGTACCTATATTCATCAAAGCTGACAATGCCGAAAACGAAATAGAAAAATACTTGAAGAAAAGCCCATAGCCGTTTCACATCTCGTTCTTGATGTCTTAGCTTCTGATTATGTCTCCACGCAGTGACAGATAGGTCTTGTAAGGTTTGAACCCGACTTTTGAGTAAGCACGTACAGCTGGCGCATTGTCAGCCAACACATGAATTGTTGCCGCCGGCGACTTCTTCAGAATCTCTCTGACCAAGGCAGAGGTTATGGATGTCGCAAAACCCACGTTCCTGTATCGCTCATCTGTTGCGATGACGCCGATGTTACTGGCGAAATCCACGAACTGAGTGCTACCGACCGAAACTATTTTTCCAT
>PEWI01000219.1:0-2046 GCA_002779555.1 Candidatus Bathyarchaeota archaeon CG07_land_8_20_14_0_80_47_9
CTCATCCCGGCCTTGAATGAAGCGGTGGCCATTTACTGGGAAGGCATAGCTGACCGAGACGATATTGACAAGGCCATAAAGCTCGGGCTGAACTGGCCTATGGGACCGTTGATGCTTCTTGACTACATAGGCTCAGACACGACGCTAGCCATCGCCGAAGTGCTCACGAGGGAACTTGACCCGAAGTTCCACCCGACAACGGGGCTGATGCAGATGGCGAAAGCGCAACTTTTGGGAAGGAAGACGGGCAAGGGCTTCTACGACTGGACTCAGAAATAGACACAGTAAGGCGAAAGTGCATGGATTTCAAGTTCATTGTCTACGAGAAGAGCGAAGGGATAGCCACAATCACGTTGAACCGTCCAGAGGCGCTGAACGCTTTCAGCAAGGAGGTCGTCAGCGAACTCTTGCAGGCTTTGGAGGATATTAGAAGCGACGAAAGCGTGCGGGTCGTCATATTGACTGGCGCGGGTGAGAAGGCTTTCTCGGCGGGTGCGGACATTAAGGCCATGATCGGAATGAACTCTCTCAAGGCAAGAGAGCTTTCACTCATGGGTGAGAAGCTGTGCCTTGCACTGGAGAACCTTGAGAAGCCAGTCATCGCGGCGTTGAATGGTTACGCTTTGGGTGGTGGCTTGGAAGTGGCCATGTCATGCGATCTCCGAATTGCTTCGGAAAACAGTCGCATGGGCTAGACTGAAATTAACATTGGATTGATACCTGGCTGGGGTGGGACGCAGAGGCTGACGTGTTTGGTTGGGAGGACGAAGGCGAAGGAGATGGTTTTCACTGGGAAAATGATTGACGCGAAGACGGCTGAGCAGTTGGGCATTGTGAACATGGCTGTTCCAGCTGACAAGTTCAGAGAAACGGTCAGGCAGTTTGCTTTGGATTTGGCGTCGAAGGCTCCAGTAGCTCTTAGAGTGGCTAAGGCTTTGATAGACAAGGGTGCTGAGATAGGTTTGGATTCGGCGTTGGCTCTTGAGCGGGAAGGCTTCGGCGTCGTGGCTTCGACTGAGGATTTGCAGGAAGGCGTGAAAGCTTTCACCGAGAAGAGGAAGCCAGTGTTCAAAGGCAAGTAACAGACGACTGCCTAAGTCTAGTTTTTTCTTCGCGTTTCTGCAGGTTGTTTGAAAGCGTTTATATGAAGGTGCGCTGAAGGCTACAGCATTTGACATGACTTGCAGCATTGAGGAGACTGAGAACAAGATGAAGGCTTTGATTTTTGGTCCGCCAGGTTCAGGTAAGGGCACTTATGCTTCGCGTTTGCAGGCGAAGCTCGCCGTGGACGTCATTGCTATGGGGGATATTTTCCGTGAGATTATGAAGGAAGATTCGCCTTTGGGAAAACGTGTCAAGGGGTTTGTGGAGAAGGGTTTGCTTGTTCCTGACGACGTTGTCGTTGAGGTTTTAAGACAACGTTTGGCTAAGGTTTCAAGCGGTAAGGGGTTTATTTTGGATGGTTTTCCGCGGACGATTGAGCAGGCTGAGACTTTGGACAAGATTGCCAAGATTGATGTTGTTATCTTGCTGACTGTGCCTGACTGGATTATTGTTGAGCGTTTGTCTACTCGCAGGATTTGTAGAAAGTGCGGTGAGGTTTACAATGTACGTTATTTGAAGCCGAAGGTGGAAGGCGTCTGCGACAAGTGTGGCGGTGAGCTTTATCAGCGGTCGGATGACACGGCTGAGGTTATCAAGGACAGGATTAGGGTTTATGAGAGGCAGACCAAGCCGATTCTGCAACATTATAATGAAAGGAGAATTCCATTTGTGGACTTCAAGTGTGAAAAGCTAGAGACACCGCCTGAAGTGGCCGTGGAAAGCATTCTGAAAGAATTGAAAAAGCTAAATCTGACTTAGCCAGTGCCAATTTCATTTCTGAAAAAGGGGCAAAAGAACGTTGATAGCCAGTTCTATATCAAGGCAGATACTAGCAGTTGCCGATTTCTTTCTTGAACGCTTCAGTCAGGTCTTTTCCCCAATTGCCGACGGCCTCTAACCTTCCGTCAAAGAATCGGAGCACCGGCGGCTCAAACACAAATT
>PEWI01000219.1:2081-2183 GCA_002779555.1 Candidatus Bathyarchaeota archaeon CG07_land_8_20_14_0_80_47_9
CAGTTTATCCTGTCGATTGCATACTCCATATGCGATACGGTATAGACTCTCCTGGGCAACGCAATCCTCGTCAGTTCAATGTCAGCCATAGTCTCCTTGCCC
>PEWI01000215.1 GCA_002779555.1 Candidatus Bathyarchaeota archaeon CG07_land_8_20_14_0_80_47_9
TGAGGAAACGAAGATGATCAAGAAAACTTCGCATGCCAGAAACAACAGCGACAAAAAACCGGGCGGAGTCTTCCAAAATCAGGGCGGGGTTGCCCTAGCCTGGTAGGGGGCAGGCCTGCTAAGTCTGTGGTCAGTAATGGCCGCGTGGGTTCAAATCCCACACCCCGCGCCAAGAATTTGATCAGGGAAGATGCTGTGATTTGTACCGATTTTGACAAAAGAGTTATCAGAACAGAAGCAATGTTTTATCAGTTATCAGATTTCGCAGACTTGCATTCCTAACCCTAAGAAGAGGGCGAGTAGCGTTAGACTTACGTTTAAGTCTTACAATAGCTAGCTGGGTAATGAGAACATGAAAAACCTTGGGAGCAAGACCCTCAAACAGCAGTCCAAACAATCTGGTTGGAACATGAAAAGAACAAAGGCGTTAGCCCTTTTATCCGGTGGTTTAGACAGCACGCTTGCTATAAAGCTGATTCTTAACCAAGGTATTGATGTTGAAGCTGTAAATTTTGTAAGCCCATTTTGCTTATGCAGAAAAGGCAAATGCGGAGCAGTCGAGGCAGCAAAGCAGCTAAACATCCCTTTGAAGGTATTAAGTGTCGGCGAAGAATACTTGAAAATAGTGAGGAGACCAAAGCATGGTTATGGAAGAAACATGAATCCATGCATTGATTGCCGAATCTTTATGCTGAAAAGGGCCAAGAAATACGCGAAAGAAACAGGAGCATCATTCATCTTCACGGGTGAAGTGTTAGATCAAAGACCAATGTCTCAACATTACAAAACATTAAAGCTAATAGAAAAAGAAGCTGGACTGAAAAGCAGAGTACTAAGACCCTTATCTGCTAAGTTATTGCCCGAAACAATGATTGAGAAAAAGGGACTTGTGAAGAGAGAAAAACTGCTAGACATTACTGGAAGATCGAGGAAAAGACAAATTGAGCTTGCAAAGGAATCTAGTATAACAGATTATTCATGCCCAGCAGGCGGCTGTCTACTCACCTACAGGGAATTCGCGAATAAACTGAAAGACCTTTTCAGCCATAAAAAGATGGTTTCAGTTGCTGACGTATCGCTACTAAAGGTGGGCAGACATTTTAGATTCGAAAAGAACAAGATAATCGTGGGAAGAAATGAATCAGAGAACAAGATCCTGCTTGCAACAAAATCACCAACCGACTATTATTTTGAAGTCCCTAACTGTGGCAGTCCAATAGTTATTTTGCAGGGACCAAAGAAAAAAAAGGTCATCGAAAGGGCAGCGGCCCTAACTGCTTACTATTCAGACAAAAGAGGAAATGATGTGCTGGTCAACTTCGGAAGGAAAAGCATGGACAAATCCATTACAGCATCTATTTTAGCCTCAGAAGAGATTGAAAGACTAAGAATCACGTGAAGAACCATGAGAATTCAGCAATGACGCAAGAAAACGGTCGTTTTCAGACTATTTCTGAGCACTGCGCCACAAGACTAGTCTATCTTTCAAAAGAGGCTTTTGGTGGAGCCGGCTAGGTTTGAACTTACACTCATTCACAATCACTCGCAGTCTATCTAGAGTCTAAACAAGACTTTTCTTCACAAAATACATAGTACTGTGTGGCGAAAGCTGAGAGTCTGCAAGAGTTTTCAATTCTGAAAACAACCTTAGATCGAGGACAATAAGGTTGAGAGCTTGGTGTAGAGTCTTATATCCGCGCTATTCAAGCTGTTCGGTGCAAACTTTTATCTAAAAATCTAGAATTACACACTCTGTGACGGTTATCAGATGGAAACAGCAAACATAGCAGTTATCGGAGCAGGCGTCGTAGGGTTGGCTGTTGCTGCAAAGCTTTCAGAAACGAACGAAGCAGTATTCATTTTCGAGAAAAACCCGAAGTTTGGACAGGAAACGAGTAGCCACAACAGCGGAGTCATTCACTCTGGCATTCACTACCCGAAAGATTCTCTCAAAGCCAAACTCTGCGTGAAAGGAAACACCATGCTATACGAGTTATGCGAGAAGCACAGAATCCCATACAAGAAACTGGGAAAACTAACCGTAGCCATCACAGAGGAAGAAACAGACGAGCTGGAAAAACTCATGCAGCAGGGACAGGACAACGGAGTCGAAGGCCTAGAATTCCTG
>PEWI01000178.1 GCA_002779555.1 Candidatus Bathyarchaeota archaeon CG07_land_8_20_14_0_80_47_9
CACATAAAACCAGCAATTTTCCAAAACCGAGCCGAGTTTTCACACAGTCTCTGTCCCTAAATTGGGTATGTTTATTTTTGTGTTTGGGGTCTCGTATTTAGTGAGTTACGTCCAAGCTTAGGAGGTGAATCCTAGCGGGACAAGATGAACACGAGACCCTTGAAACCCTCTTTAGAAACGTAGACTTAAGTTTTGCTAAAGCTGCAGTGCACGGTTGCTTTCACACGGTTGGACCTGGGAGACCTCCAAGGAATCCCTTAGGGGTTTTCAGAACTTTCATTGTTATGAAAATGAAGGGCGTTCGCAGCCTAAGAGAAATGACCAGACTGCTTGACGTGGATCCACGACTCAGAAAACTGTGCCTGATAAAGAAAAGGGAAACAGCGTATCCTAGAAGCGTTCTAAGCAGGTTCAGTCGAAAGGTTGGAGAAGACAAACTTACCCGCATAATAGAAGAGAAAGTCATTAAACTCTTGAAACAAAACGACGCAAAAGAAGTTGATGTTGTTTTTGACGCTTCGTTCATTAAGGCTTGGAGCACACGGGATCCATTGGATAACCAGAAAGGCTATTCTGACATGGAAGCCAGGGTTGGAAGAGCAGGCAAAACCTTCAGCTTAGGCTACAAGCTACATTTATCCATTGATTCAAAAACCATGCTTCCGTTGACTTGCGCATTTGCTTCTGCAAACCAGAACGAGAAGAAACACTCGCTGAGCATGCTAGAGAAGACGAAGTTGATTCTCAAACAGTCTGCGGCTAGATTGAGGAGTGTGATAGCTGACAGCCAATACAGCGATGGAAAGCTTAGAAAGGCTGTTGATGAAGCGGTTATTCCGTACCCGGCAAACCAGAAACGCGATGTCAAAGGCCTCCTGAGGGTGGACAAGAAGTTTCGAACCTACGGGCCAGAAGACATGAAGAAGGAGTATCATAAGAGGCCTCACATTGAAGCAGTCTACAGCTTCCTGAAAACACAATACAGCCTAGCCATCAACAAGGTCAGAGGCTTAAGAAATATTGCTTCCCACGCGCTCTACAGCCTGTTGTGCTTGGTTCTGAACCGAGAAGCAGCAGAAAATCTTGGAAGATCCGATAAAGCCGTCTCCCCAACCTACTTCAACACATAATAAAGGGACAAGGCAGCGCGCGTAAGCACGAGAGAGATCGATCTTGCGCGCTAGCTCTTTTCGAGAATCAGTGCCTACACATAAAGACGCGCGAAGTTTCATGACTGTAGGCGCTACCAGAATCAGTCTGCGGTAGAATGGTAGAAAAAGGGGGTTTTGCGGGAGAAATCTTCCATAGAAGTTAATAAGCCTCCTAGCTCATGTTAGTTTTGGAAGTCACCCTTAGTATAGTGCCTCTTCGGGAGATGTCTCCATTTATTATGCTAAAAACCCTTATCTCTTCAGCCATCTCCTTCATAGCTTTATCCATTATCACTTCAAGAACCTCACCGGAGGGAAGCTCCCTTAGCCTCTTCCCCAAACCAGCAGACTCCAAGCAGCAAGCCTCACGGATATCAAAAACCTTCTTCCCTTGAATCATAAAACAATTCTCCATCTCTCAAAGAACAAATAAGTTTCACTAATTTAAAAGATTTGCACGATCAATAAAGGTCTGTGGTTTTCTATTGCAGACGAAGGTTTATCTTTTATGGAAAAACTTGAATGTATAAGCGGTTACAACTTCTGAGAATTGTCGGGTTTGCTGCGGCTTCTGACTATGGCTTTGAGTCCTGTGCCCTTCTCCCGCTTTTTCATTTGTCTTGTTTCAAGCTTGAGTACTTCTATGTCCTTTCTCTTGTTCAGATAGGCTAATACTTCGTATTTGACGTTTCCCAAGGCAAGCAGCACTATTTCAGCGTCTTTTTGTAGGCGTTGTTCAAGCTCAACACAACTTCGTTAAAAACTCGTACATTGCATGATGTTTAGTATGGAAACTCTGAGGCGTGGTATGTTTCGATGTTTAGTTTTTTAGTAGCGACTTTGTCTATGAAGTCTTCTTTGTCTAAAGAAACTAGGATTGCGTTGTTG
>PEWI01000048.1:0-1875 GCA_002779555.1 Candidatus Bathyarchaeota archaeon CG07_land_8_20_14_0_80_47_9
CCAACAAACGTAAACAGTGAAACTAATGACCGAAATCATCTCCACACGCATACCAGAGGAGATAGCAAGAGACTTAAAAGAAATTGAAAAGGAAGAGCAAACCGACCGAGCAACGCTGGTCAGGAAACTTTTGGCAAGAGCCATCGAGCAGTGGAAGATGGAAAGGGCCTTAAGACTTTACCGAGAGGGAAAAGTAACATTATGGCGTGCGGCGAGGTTGGGAGGCATTACCCTCAGAGAAATGATGGAACTGGCGGCGAAGCAAGGAATTCAATTCAAATACGCAGCAAAGGATCTCGAAGAAGATATTGAAGCCGCCCTAACGGAGTAAACGGCTTACTTGCCAGTTTCAAACGCCACACCCCTCATCTATCTGGCAAGACTGGGTAAACTTCACCTTCTTAGGGACATATTCACTCAGGTACAGATTCCGCCAGAAGTAAAAATTGAAACGGTTGACCGCGGGAAAACAAAGAGATATTCCGACGCGTACGTAATAGAGCAAGCATTAAATGATGGATGGCTCATCTCAAACCCCTTAACAACAGAAAACACAAAAAAATCTGAAGCGCTCGCACAGATGACAGGAATAGACATCGGCGAGGCACAAGCCATAATCCTCACCAAACAGAAAAATGAAAAAGTGGTTCTCATCGACCAATCAAACGCCCGAGAGGTGGCACGACACCTCGGGCTTACCCCAAGAGGGACAATATACATAATCTTAACCTCAATCAAAAGAAAGTTAATAACAAAAGAAGACGCCAAACAAATGCTAGCGACGCTAATCGAAGTAAACTTCTACATAAGCGCCAAAATCTATCGCGACACCCTAAAAACAATTGAAAAGGTGTAAAACCAACCGCCAAACCACTTCCAACTATTTCACCAAGCTGTCATGTTAACCATATGCCTACGAAACGATTTGAAACTGAAAACTGAGATACTTAACGGACGGAAAGCGGAAAGTCAGGATTCAAACTCTGTTGCTCACTTCTCGAATTTCATAGTCACTCCAAGAGGCATAGAATAGAAAGAATAGAGCTAATGCGGTTCTTACTGAGTCCAGTATGATTTGCATTTAAGGCATCATTGATGATTGTTGGATATGTTCTTAATTTTTGATACTTAGTTGTTAATGTGCTGTTTTGTAAAATAGGTTTTGGAAGTTTTAACTCAAGGAGCTTTAAAAGAAATTGCTAGGATGGCTGTTTATTGCGCAGGAGCTAGCTCTGGGAATTTTAAGTGTTGTCCTATCGATGGTATGATTTTGAAGTAGTAAGTTTTCCCGCTTCCCAAGCGCTCGCCAACGCGTTTGGCCATGTAACGGTTATTCTTGTTGCTGACTCTGCGTTGAGTGGTTTTCCGGTGCCGATGTTCGAGTAGGTAGCTAGGTCTATTAGGTTTCCAGAGGTGTTTCCTATGTATCTCCTTAGGACTTGTGTGCTTGCCTTTCCCGAGTTTCCTACGGCTATGTCTGTCCTGTTCTTAGCCGCATCTGTGGGGGGTCCGTAGAATCTTACGTTTTCTTTGTATAGCATTACACTTGCCTGTTATCCTGCGCTGCTCACGTATGTCATTACTCAAGCCTATGTGACGACTGTGGCTGCCACCGCTATGACTATTAATAGTAGTGTGGCAAGTATCGGCGATATAGCTTTTTTAGTATTCAAGACTTTTTTGGTTGGCACGTTTTCACCTTTGTTTGTAGGAAATATTGAGATTACATATCTAACTCATATGAATCGAAAATTCACATTCAGAATAAATGTGGCTGAGCGATGTGAAACTTGCTTTCTATTACCGCGATGATAATATGTGGACATTAATGAGGTTTCGTAAGTGCGCGCACCTTTACAAAAGGGTTACCTCACT
>PEWI01000048.1:1882-2081 GCA_002779555.1 Candidatus Bathyarchaeota archaeon CG07_land_8_20_14_0_80_47_9
TGTTTTCCTTATGAGCCATGGATTTCGCACATCAACGTTATGACATAGATGCGCGGGTAGCTATGTAGTGATTAGTAAGATTTAATAGACTCTTTTCCCATAATATCTGTGAATCAAAACGCAGCGAGTATTCCAACATGCAATCAACAAAAATCCTGAAATTGCTTAGAGAGAGACGTGCCGTCAGCGCAGTTATTTC
>PEWI01000085.1:0-21578 GCA_002779555.1 Candidatus Bathyarchaeota archaeon CG07_land_8_20_14_0_80_47_9
TTGTGACCGCGTTGGAAACGTTTGACCCGAAAAAGTTTGTCGAAACTGAAATCGAGAGAACGAGGAAGAGCATCGGAAACGAAAAGGCTCTGGTCGCCGTTTCTGGCGGAGTCGACAGCACTACCTGCGCAGTGTTGACACACAAGGCAATAGGCGAAAACCTTTCCTGCGTCATACTTGATGATGCTTTCATGCGAGAAGGCGAACCTGAACGCGTTGCTGAAGCTCTGTCAAAGCCTCCTCTAAAGGTGCCCATGAAGATAGTCAGTGTTCAGGAGCGTTTTCTGCAAGCCATGAAGGGTTTAAGGGATGCTGAAGAGAAACGCAAGGTGTTCCGTGAAACGTTCTATCAGGTTCTAGGCGAAACAGCCAAAAACGAAGGCTGCAAGATTCTCGTTCAAGGCACAATTCGCGCGGACATCATGGAAACCGTGGGAGGCGTGAAGACACAGCACAACGTTCTGGAACAGATGGGCATAAACCCGATGGAACGCTTCGGCTTCAAAGTTGTGGAGCCACTTGTTACCCTGTTCAAAGAACAGGTGAGAATGGTTGCAAGACATCTAGGCCTGCCCTCGGAATTTTCTGAACGGCAACCGTTCCCAGGTCCAGGCCTGTCCGTGCGCGTTGTTGGGGAGATTCGCCGCGACAAATTGGACACGTTAAAGAAAGCTACAACCATTGCTGAACATGACCTTGCCCAGCATAAGCCAGGCCAATACTTCGCGGTGATCCTTGACAACGAGGAGGCTTCGCAGCCGTCCAGAGTCCTTCAAACTCAGGAAACTGTAGCGCGTCTTCTCAATGTTCCTTCGAGGAACGTCCACGTAAAAATCTTCCGCGACAAGGCCACCGGCGTTGAGGGTGGAAAGAGGCGCTATGGCGAAGTAGTGGGCATAAAGGTTCAGACGATGGATAGAAAACTTCATCAAACAACCATCCAAAACCTTGTCTATCTTCAAACAAGAATAATCACGTCAAACCCAACCGTTTCAAGAGTCTTCTACGCAATCAGGGACTTGGCGGAGAAAAAACCATACGTTCTAGGCATAAGGTCAGTTCAAACCAAGGACTTCTTGACAGCGCAAGTTTCAGAAATACCTTGGACAACGCTGGACAAAATTGCAGAAGAAATAATCGAACAATGTCCAAACGCGTCAACGGTGTATTATGATGTCACACCGAAACCGCCGGCGACCATTGAAATGGAATAGTCCATGCCGAGAAAGGTATAAAGGCTGTCTTTGTGCTTCTACAGTTGTGGATGGTTATGTTTCGCGTTAGGGTGAACAAGATTGAGTCGATTCAGGATTTGGACGGCAACCTGGGAAAACGCGTAGAGCTCATTGAAGACAGACAGATTTCCCGTTTCGTGGTTAGACCGCAGACGGATGAGGCAAAGGTCGTGCAGGATGTCCTCCAGGCTTTGCAGACGCAGATGCCCATGTTTCCTGGGAGAGCGGAGCTTGCAGTTCCGAAGATAATCCTGTTCTTAACCGAGCAGGAGTACGAGAACCTGGGCATTGACTTTGACGTGAACCAAATCTACGAGATAGCGCTTGAGAACGCGACAATCAGATTTACGAAAACAGCATAATCTCCTTCCTTATGCTTCTCAGCGCTGGATTTTTCGGGTGAAAAGACAGCACAAACATCATGTTCCTCAGAGCGGCGCAAATCTCCTGAATGCTAGGGTTCTCGCCTTTGTCACAATAGATGGGTATGGGTTCTTCATCGCCATTCTTGTAGAAAACATATATCGGTGCAAACTGCTTGCCTGAGGTTACGACTTCAATATCCAACCTTAACGTCTTCGCCATTTTCCCAGCCGCAGTTCGTACAGGCTCCAATCGCTCACCATTGGTTGTAAGCTCTGAGGCACAGACCAACAACTTCCCGTTGGGATTCGCCAGCATGCAAGCCCACCAAAAACCAAAGCTGGGCAAGCGTCTTTTAAGACAAGCGCCGAAACGACACGTCAGCATTGCAGAGAGGTAAGTTAAAGTGAAGACTCATAAACCCTTAAGCTGCAGAACTCTTCCATGAAAAAGTGAGTCAGATGAAAGCGAGAGCGCACGTTTTCATAAGCGGCAGAGTGCAAGGGGTGTTCTTCAGGTCACAAACGAGACATGAAGCCAAGAAATACAGTGTAAACGGCTGGGTCCGCAACTTGCCAGATGACAGGGTTGAGGTAGTCTTCGAAGGCGAAGAAGAAAACGTGAGACGCCTCGTGGAATTCTGCAGGCGAGGGCCACCAGCCGCAAGAGTCGCAAGAGCGGAGGTCACGTGGGAACGCTACTCAGGCGAGTTCAGAGATTTTGAGATAAGATGAAGCCGCCTGCTCGAGCGAGGCAGGGTTCTGCTTTTCTAGGCTCCTTTCTTTGGCACTCTGAAATGTGATGCTTTCCCAGCACTTACGTATTCTCCGCCCACGCCGCGCACTATGGAAGCGATTTTCGAAAAGTTCTCCGAGCCCAAGAACTGGCGGGGTTTTATCACGACGTACTGGTCTTTCTCTTCAAAGCTTAACAGGTTCTCCAAATCCTCTGGAAACATCATCTTAATGTCTTCGATGGCCTTGGTCTTATCGCGAATCTGAAGTTGCGGCGGCGGAGGAGCAACTACAGGTTGCGTGAACTGCGAAACTGCCAAAGACTTCAGAGAAGCGGAAACCTGGTGCAGATCTTCCATGATGCCGTTCAAGATTACCACGAGTTCGTCTACTCTCTTAGTAAGATTTTCGATCTTCTCTCTTTCTTCGCTCATGTGTCTTCTTCCTTCTAAATCCTTAATACTTAACGCATTTATTAATGGTTTTTGGCTCTTCGGATAGACTCGTAGTATGCTGAAGAACGGGGTTAGAAGTGAGGTTTCGCTGTACTTGATTGAGATTGACGGAAGCCAGAAAAGCGGAAGCGGCACAATTCTCAGACTGGCCGTTGCCTTAGCCGCCATACTCAGACAGCCATTACACATCTACAACATCAGACAGAACAGACCTAAGCCCGGCTTGAAGCCGCAGCATCTGGAAGCAGTCTTGACAGCTGCAAAGCTTTGTGGCGCGAAATTGGTAGGTGCCCGACTTGACTCTCGGGAACTCTGGTTTGAACCCAACCAGATCAAGGGCGGAATGCTTGAAGCCGAAATCGGCACTGCCGGAAGCATCCCAATGCTGCTGATGACTGTGCTGCCTATCTGTGCTTTCGCAGAGAACACGGTACATCTTCATGTCTCAAGAGGTGGAACAGACGTTTCACATTCACCCACGATCAACTACATTCGGCACGTGTTCCTACCCACATTGAAACGCATGAGATTGAATGCATCGCTAACAATTCACAAGTACGGCTACTATCCTAAGGGCATCGGAGAAGTAACAGTCAGCGTTGAGCCCTGCAAATCTCTGAAGCCTTTGTGTATGGAAAGCTTTGGCAACGTACAAGCTGTGAGAGGCGTTTCCGTGTGCACTTTTCTAGCCGAAAGAAAGGTTGCCGAGCGCCAAGCAAAAGCAGCAAACGACTATCTGAAAGAGAAGGGTTACGCAACGGACATTAGAACAGTAAATGACAGTTCAAACCCACTGCAGAAGGGCAGTTCACTCGTCCTGTGGGCTGAAACAGACACAGGCGCCATCGTCGGAGCAGACGCAATAGGCGAGCTTAAGAAAGCAAGTGAAACTGTCGGAAGAGAAGCTGCAGAGAAACTCTGCGCAGAGCTTTCCGCCAAGCCCACCGTTGACATCCATCTAGCTGACATGCTAATACCGTACATAGCGCTGGCAGAAGGCAGATCGGCATATCTAACACGGAAACTCACAGACCATTTGGAGACGAACGTCTGGCTTGCTCAAGAAGTGTTGAACACGAGAATCAATGTTGAGAAAGTGAACGGACTGTATAGAGTTGAGAAAGTTGGCTGACGGCGGACCTAAGCTAAGGGAGTCTATGTGCCTCAAGGTTCCGAAACAATATGGTGAAAAAACTCTGATTTTGGCCAACCGCTTGAAAATCGTCAACAATGGAATAGAAATCCAGAGAGACCAAGATTTCGTCTACATACCGCTTGTCAGGAAGCCGTCTGGAGACGAGTCTAGAAACCTCAAGGAACAAGTAGCGGGCTGCAAGCTCTCGACCTACGTTTTTCGAGAAAGGAAGAAACACGAACCATCACTTATCGAACTACTTGAAGACAAGCTTCCTCCACACCTGTTAGCCAGTCTGCCGCACTCGGCGGATTTCGTCGGCGACATAGCAATCATAGAAGTCTCACCAGAGCTTGACCCGCACAAGAAAATCATAGGCGAAGCAATCTTGAAAACCAACAAAAACGTTCGGACAGTCCTTGCGAAAGCAGGCGCCGTAAGCGGAACCTACCGATTGAGGGAATTCAGCGTCATCGCAGGTGAAGCCAAAACCGAAACAGTCCACAAGGAATACGGATGTCAGTACCACGTGGACGTCGCCAAAGTTTACTTCTCTCCGCGGCTCTCGTATGAACACAACAGGGTCGCATCTCTTGTCAAAAAAGGTGAAACAGTCATAGACCTGTTCACAGGAGTAGGACCTTTCGCAATACAAATCGCCAAGAATCGCGAAAACGTGGAGGTCTACGCTGTAGACGTGAATCCGCATGCGATTGAGTATCTCAAAAGAAACATCAGGCTCAACAGGGTTGAAGAGAAAGTCCATCCAATTCTTGGAGACGCGAGACGAGTCGTTAATGAAAAGCTTTTTGGCGTTGCGGATCGAGTGATTATGAATCTGCCTGAAAAGGCCATCGAGTTTGTTGACGCGTCTTGCAAAGCGATGAAACCTTCGGGCGGCGTAGCACATTTTTACTGCTTTGTTGACGCGTCTGATTCTTTAGATAACGTGAAAGGGAGATTTGTCGAAGCTGTCGAAAAATGGGGAAGGAAAGTTGAAGAAATCCTATTCTTTAGACGGGTGCGTGCCACAGCCCCTTGCGAGTGGCAAATAGTTGTGGACGCAAGGATTCACTAGACTCAATCGAGATTGGGAACCTTGGATTTTGGAGACTAAGTAAATTTTGGCAATCATAATGCTGTTGAAAAGGGTCTTGTAGGGATACAGACTGTTTTGGTTGTTTAGCAGACTCTAACGACTAATGTGATCTTCACTTCTTGCCTTGGATTCCTCAGTTTCTCAACCAGTTTTCTCGATAACTCTCGAGCTGCCTTGTCAGCCTGAACAGCCAATGTTCGATCGGAAATGTAGCTGCTTTTCGTGATCACCATTTCTGAAGGATGAGACAAGATCAAATGCGGGCTTCCGAGCGCATTGACAACTTCAACGACTCCCCCAACTTCAAGCAGAATAGCCAACACTGAACCTTTGCGGCACAGTGCGCGTTTGAATTCAGTGTTCAGATCTGCTGGGGCACTGTCTGCAGACACTGCGATAACGCAGTCTCCGTTGCTTGACAGGCTGTCTTCTTTCGTTATTTCGAATGTTGACTTGTGCGTGGCTTTGACATTTCTGTGTCCCATCGCAAAAATGGTCTCGGTCACTGTTTCGGCGTTCAAACTATTCGAGAACCTCTATTGCGTCGACCTTTCCGTCTCCGTCCAAGTCAAATCCTTGTATGACCGTTGCAAAAGTGTCTTCGCCGTGAAAGCTTTTGAGAGCTTTCTTCCAAAAGTTCGTTAGGGCCAAGACGCATGCTTTCGTGCCCACTGCCTTGTTTCCTGCCAAGACTATGATTCTTTTGCTGTTGTCCCACGGGTTCACGATCTTTGCCAGCACTCCCACCGTGTCCGCAGTGTATATATGTGAGGTTTTTTTGGAGGACAAGCCGCCGAACAGGAAGCCTTGTTCAGAGGGTTGCATGTTAAACCGTATGGGCAGATACTCGTTCAGTTCTTGCGTCAGCAGGTTTGTTCCAGGTCCGCCTACGAGGATGAGATTGTTCTTCTCTTCTTTTTCAGCTTTCACGTCGACATCAAGCTTTATGGCAAACTCTTCGGGCATATTGGCAAATTGTCCTAGGAAGAATGTCAGGTAGGAGGCGTAGTGGCCGTCTCTTGCGCTTGTCTTGAATGGTCCATGCGGTGTCGGGCTGCCTACGACGATTTTTCCTTCAAACATGTTGTCTTTTTTGATGAATTCCTTGAAGAATTTCTGGATGTGTTCATCCATGCTCAGAAGCGAGAGTCTCTCAACTTGCGTGTACTCTTGCGGGAGCTCTATTCCAAAAGCAGATGAGACTGGTTTGTAGTATTTCGCTATTGCTCCTTTCTTTTCCTCTTCTTTCGTGACCACTATGGCTCCCGCTTTTGCCAGCTTTCTGATGTGGTAGTAGACTTTTTGCTCGTGAATCCCGAGTTTCCGCGCAATTTCCAACGGATACATTTCCTTCTCGGAAAGTAGCACGAGAATCTTCCAGCTTAGCCTGTTAAGAATCATTTTCAGCTTTTGTGGATCGCTAATTATAGCGATCTCCTTGACCTTCTGTGTTTTGTTTTCCTCGTGGAGCAACAGTTTCTTGTCCATGGCTTTTCATAACCATAAAGCCCCCACCCATTATAAAAATTTTTATTATGGTAAACGAACAGAGTGGTTAAAACCAATGCCGAATGGCGTGAATAGATGGATTAGCATGATCGGCTGTTACATGACTGGAATATTTCCGCGACCAAAAGAACTCATCAGCATTACCAGAGACTACGAAAGAGGGCGAACAGGCAAAGCAGAACTTGACAAGGCATTCTCGGACGCGACCTTAAAGGTTGTAGAGGCGCAATCCTCTGCTGGGCTCAACTACGTTGCCGATGGAATGCTCAGATGGCAAGACCCACTTCGGCCCTTCACTGAGAATCTGAACGGAGTCAAGATCGGCGGTTTGGCCAGATGGTTCAACAACAACATGTTTTACAGAAAACCAGTAATAACTGGCGAGTTGTCTTGGAAAAAACGCGCAGATCCGAAGATCATCGACATTGAGCACTTGCCGAAGAACCTCCATTGGAAAGCAATCTTGCCAGCCCCTTACACTCTTGCCCAACTTTCCGAAGACAACTTCTACAAAGACAAGACCGAACTTGTTTTCAAGTATGCAAGACTCGTCAGAGAGCAGATTGAGAGCTCGGTCAAACAGGGTTTCAAGTACATTCAGTTGAGTGACCCAGCACTAGTCTACAAGCCGAGACTTGCACAAATATCGCGAGATGAGGTTAAGATTGCTGGTGAAGCTTTGAGACTTGCTATTGGCGGAGTATCCGCAAGGACTTGTCTGCAGACATTCTTTGGAGACTTCTGTCAGATTTTGCCTGAAGCCTTGGATTTTCCTGTGGACGATTTGGGGATTGATTTCTATGAAACTGACATTGACGGGCTGAAGGGCTACAAGTTTGGAAAAGGCATTGCCTTGGGCTTGGTTGACTCGCGAGGCTCGCTTGTTGAGAAAGTGGGTGAACTCGTTGTAGTTGCGAAGGAAATCATAAAATCCATTGAAGGTGATGGAGTAAGCGCATTTTTCCTTTGTCCAAACTGCGATCTGGAGTTCCTCCCATGGGAAAGAGCCTTAGAGAAAGTGAAAGTTGTCAGTCGCGTGGCCAAGCGTCTCAGAGAGGAGTTTGATGAGTAAACTTTTTCCAACACAGGAGATAGGGAGTCTGGCCAAACCAGCATGGAGAGTCAAGGGTTATCGAGGCGAGCGGCTGTCAAAAGAGGAGATTGCCGAAGCCTTAAGTTGGGGGAGAAAGCTTGGCATTGCCGATCTGGACACGCTTGTCAAACTCTTGAATGGGAGAGACTCTGCCGAAAAGCGGAAGGCCATGCTCGAATGGTCTGCCAAATATGCAATAAGGTTCCTTGAAACGATAGGTCTAGACATCGTCTTTGATGGGGAGCAATGGAGATCAGAGATGTACGAGCACGTGGCAAGGAACATTGGTGGTTTCGAATTTCAAGGACAGGTCAAGTCCTTTGACTATCGGTACTTCAACAAAGCCGCCTGCATAAGGAAACCCTTATACGTGAGGCCATTCTACGTTGAAGAGTTTGCATTCACGAGAGATAGTGCCAAGAATGATGTGAAGGTACCTTTCACAGGACCTTACACAATCGTCGACTGGACTTTCAACGAATATTACGAAAAAAGGCTGCACGGAAAGGTTGCTGATTTTAGGCAGAAGAAGTTTGAAGCCAAGAGGGATTTCATTTTCGACTTGATAGCCGAGGTTGTGAGGCCAGAAATAGGCAAGTTGGTTGATCGTGGGGCGAAGTGGATACAAATCGATGAGCCCGCAGCAACAACCGATCAAACTGATGAGGAGATGAAGTTGTTTGTGGAATCCTTCAATGAAACAGTTAAAGGCTTCAACTGTATGTTCAGTCTGCACAACTGCTACAGCAACTACGAAGTACTGGCGAAGTACGCTTGTGAACTGCACAACTGCAGTCAGTTGGCTCTTGAATTCGCTAATAGAGATAACCAGCAGCTTGGAACTGGAAGCATAAGGTCGGGTTACAAGGAACTGACATCATTCGAAGACAACGGTTTCACGGGCAACTATGGCGTGGGTGTGATTGACGTGCATACTGTTTTTGTCGAACCGCCGGAATTGGTCAGAGACAGGATTCTGCACGCTGCCAAAATCATCGATGATCCTAGTAGGACATACGTGAGCACTGACTGTGGCTTAAGGACGAGGACATGGGAGGTCAGTTTCCAAAAGCTGAAAAACATGGTTCTCGGTGCTGAACTGGCTCGAAGAGCTTTCTGAGTCAACAACCACTATAGAATTTTTGTTAGGGCTTGCTGAAAACGACACCGGTCACATGATTCTACTATGGTGCGACAGGAAGAAGGCTTTCAAAAATTTTTTAGATTTAAAGTTTTTCTCCTAAAAATGCTTATTAGACTCACAGAGCCTTGAATAGAGCTCACTGAATCGAACGACTAGCAAATGAGGACTTGAGATGTGCGGGATATTTGGTTGCATCGTTAAAGACGCAAACGCAGCGCCAACGATTCATGCATCTTTGAAACGGCTTGAGTACCGCGGTTACGACTCAGTTGGCGTGGCAACAGTTCAAGACGGCAAGCTTTACCTCAAAAAAGACCAAGGAAAAATTGACGAGGTCCATGCAGTTCACAACTTGGACGACTTGCCTGGAAACATCGGCATCGGGCACACGAGGTGGGCTACGCACGGTGCTCCATTACAGATAAACGCTCATCCACATGTTGACTGCAGCGGGCAGATAGCGGTTGTCCACAACGGCATCATAGAGAACTTTTCTGAGTTGAAGCAGGAGCTCGAAGGGCGCGGCCACGTCTTCAAGTCCAAGACCGACACCGAAGTGA
This sequence comes from Candidatus Bathyarchaeota archaeon CG07_land_8_20_14_0_80_47_9, assembly GCA_002779555.1. Lineage (GTDB taxonomy): Archaea > Thermoproteota > Bathyarchaeia > Bathyarchaeales > Bathycorpusculaceae > 20-14-0-80-47-9. Next base: position 9,328 of record PEWI01000085.1, read on the forward strand.
TACCGCACCTGATCGAAGAGAATCTGAGAAACAATCTCTCGATGAGTCTTGCAGACGCCGTTCTCGAAACTGTGAAGAGGCTTGATGGTTCGTACGCAATTGCTGTAATCTCCACAAAGGAACCCGACAGAATAGTGTGCGCTAGACACGAAAGCCCATTGGTCGTCGGGGTCAACGAAAAAGCAGTCTACTGTGCCTCAGACATCCCGGCGTTTCTGCCTGTGACGAACAAGGCAGTAATAGTTGAGGACGGAGAACTCGTCACCCTTTCACTCGGAGGCTACGAAATCAAGAAAATCTCTGACTCTAAAGTTGTTGCCCGCGAACCAAAGCTCATTGACTGGACACCTGAAATGGCAGTGAAACAAGGCTATCAGCATTTCATGCTCAAGGAGATTCATGAGCAACCAGGCACCTTGCGGAACACGCTTAGGCTGCAAGAACACTACTTAGACTTGATGGCGACTTTTCTTGACCGCGCCCACGAGGTTTTCTTAGTGGCCTGTGGGACGTCCTACCATGCCTGTTTGGCATCGTCTTACATGTTCTCCAAACTAGCATTCCTCGTCACGTATCCAGTGATAGCCTCAGAATTCGTTGAGCAACACGGCAAATCAGTCAACATCGACAGCACACTCTTGGCTGTCAGCCAGTCAGGCGAAACAGCCGACATACTAGCCGCCGTGAACGCTGCCCGCCAACGAGCCGCAACCATCCTCGGCCTAACAAACGCCATCGGCTCAACACTGACCAGAGTCTCACGAGTCTACATCGGCCAGCAATCGGGTCCAGAGATAGGGGTAGCAGCAACCAAAACCTTCACATCTCAACTCTCAGTGCTTGCCGGACTGGCCCTGAGACTTGCAAAGAAAAGAGGCAAAGTCTCACAGGACGAAATGGACTTTCTGGCTGAGAAACTGGAGAAACTCCCAGACACTGTTGAAACCGTAATCCAGACACAGGAAGAAAAAGTGAAGCAAATCGCAAAGAAATACAAAGACGCAAAGGCTTTCTTCTTCCTAGGCCGCGGAATAAGCACCGCTACAGCCTATGAGGGCAGGCTCAAACTCATGGAAATAGCCTACGTGCCCGCCATAGCTTTTCCTGCTGGAGAAAGCAAGCATGGTCCAATAAGTCTCGTGGAACCGGGCTTCCCAGTGGTCTTCATCTGCCCGAAAGATGAAACATACAAGACGTTGATTGGCAACGTTATGGAAATGAAAGCACGAGGAGCATCAATAATCGCCGTCATAGAAGAAGGGGACGAAGAGATCAAGAGGCTGGCTGACGACTACATTGAAGTTCCAGCAGGCACTCCTGAAGTGCTCTCGCCCATATCTTTTGTTGTTCCTTTGCAACTCCTAGCGTACTACATGGCTGTTGAAAAAGGCTACAATCCCGACACTCCAAGGAATTTGGCAAAGTCAGTTACGGTGAAATAGCCCACTCTTATTGTGCATACTTCTTTCAAATGCAAACATGTTTAAAGTCTATTCAGCAATCATTTACTTGGTGCCTCAGTTTGGAAGAAGATGAGTGGGGAAAGCTCATTGAAAACCTGATGAGAGAGGGCATTCTGCAGTCGCCGAACGTGATCAGAGCCCTGCGTTCTGTACCACGCGTCAAGTTTCTCCCAGAGAACATGCAGTCCTACAGCGCCGTGGACACGCCACTTCCGATAGGTTTCGGGCAGACGGCTTCTGCGCCACATAGCTCCGGCTTGCTAGCTGGGCTAGGCGAAACATGGTTTCAATAATGAATGAAGCCCTGCAGTTGGAAGTCGGCAACAAAGTGCTGGAAGTCGGAGCAGGCTCAGGGTGGCACGCCGCAACCCTAGCGGAGATAGTCGCGCCCAGCGGTTCGGAAAGAAGCCAATGGGGTCACGTTTACACCACTGAGATAATTCAAGGCTTGGCAGAAATCGCTCGGAAAAACATCATGAAAGCAGGCTATGGCGATCGAGTGACTATCATCTGCGAAGACGGTTCAATGGGATACGTGGAGAAGGCTCCATATGACAGGGTTCTCGTAACCGCAGCAGCACCAGACATTCCCAAACCGTTAATTGAACAGCTGAAGCCCACCGGAATTATGCTGATCCCGGTCGGCAGTGCTTCACTGTTCCAGAACCTAATCAGGATTATTAAAGGGAGAGATGGAAAGATTAAAGAAGAAAATTTGGGCGGAGTGGCCTTTGTCCCGTTGACCGGGCGTTACGGTCAGAGATTTTGAAATCCCTGTTCGACTATTTGATTTCCAGTTTTTCTCTGTAAGCGTCTAGATCTAGCCAGCCGTGTCCGCTGATGTTCATGCATATCACTTTTTCTGACCCTGCTTTTTCAGCCTTCAGCGCCTCGTCAATGCCAGCGCGTAGAGCGTAGCTAGATTCAGGTGCAGGCAGCCAGCCTTCAGTCTGGAGGAACGTTCTTGCAGCTTCGAAGATTGATTTCTCGTCAACTGGGTAAGCCACGGCTTTGACTATGTTATGTTTTCTCAGCAAGCTTATGATGGGTCCGGCTGCGTGGTATCTTAGGCCGTCAGCTTTGATCGGATTCATCTCGGTTTTGTGGCCGAGAGTGTACATCTTCAGAAGCGGTGTGTGTTCAGCAACGTCGCCGAAATCGTACTTGTACTCTCCCTTGACGAGGTTAGGTGCGGCCTGTGATTGCGCTGCTAGAAATTCACACTTCCTTTTGCCTTTCAACACTTCACCAATGATTGGGAGAGCGATTCCGCCGAAGTTGGAGCCGCCGCCTAGGCAGCCGACGATTAAGTCTGGTTTTTCGTCGATCATGTCAAACTGCTTGATGGTCTCCAGTCCTATCACCGACTGCTGCATCATGACATGATTCAGAACTGAGCCCAGACAATACACGGTGTCCTTATGCGTTTCCGCATACTCCAATCCTTCAGAAATTGCAATGCCTAATGAGCCGGGGCTTTTCGGGTTTTTTGAGAGGATGTCTCTGCCCGTCTTCGTCTCCTTGCTTGGCGAAGAGTAGACCTTCGCTCCCAGGAGTTTCATCAAAACTCTTCTGTCGGTTTTCCAGTCATAAACGGATCTAACCCAGAAGACCACGCATTCAAGATCCAAGAGCTTGGCAGCGTATGCAAGAGCGGTCCCCCATTGCCCTGCGCCCGTTTCGGTGCTCAACGTTGTTTTCCCTTCTTTCATTGCATAGTAGGCTTGGGCAATTGCTGTGTTGGTCTTGTGAGAACCCGTCGGCGACAGGTCTTCACGTTTGTAATACAGCCTGACTTTCTTCAGGTTCAGACGCTTTTCCAAACGCTTTGCACGGTAGAGCGGTCTCGGCCTGCCCATGTGAACGTAGAGTTCACGGATTTCCTCAGGTATAGGAATCCAGCTTTGGTTTGACATCTCCTGCCCGAGGCACTCTTTTACCATTGTTCTGCCGAGGAATTCCATCCTTGACGGGCCAGTTTCAGGTTCCTTTGGCGGAGGAAGCGGTTCAGGCAGGTCGGGCATAATGTTGTACCATTTGGCTGGGAGTTCGTCTATTGGGAGAGCTATCTGATCCTTGTCCATAATTGTCACCATTTCGAAGACGTATACTATAATGGGTTCAGAAATAAAGATTTCCGTTACAAGTCGGTTGATGTGCGCTTTGGATTAGTCGAACCATTTCTCCAAAGTTGTCTTCCCCTTAAGCTTCTCTGTGCCTTTTTGCATTCGCTCCAGCGTCTTTCTGACCCTGTCTTCTGAGAAGTCTCTTTCCTTACAAATGAAAGTCACCACGCCTTCAACATCGGGTTCTCGCCACTCAATCCTGTAACTGTCAATCGTTCTCGGTTTCAGGAATATCTCCCTGATTCTTTGAGGTTCAGCTGGAAACTCGGCGTTTTTCAGGTGTGGAAGAGCGTTCTCCAAGCTTCCATGTTCCTTTATGAGTTTTAAGGCAGTTTTCGGTCCTAAACCTTTGATGCCGTCTGGGTTGAAGTCCGTTCCAATCAATATTCCCACGTCAATCAGTTGTTCATAGGTTATCCCGCATTCCTTCAGGACCTGCTCTAGCTCAACTACCTCGGGCACAATCTCAACGTAGACGTTCTTGCTGGGAAGCTTTCTTCTGCCGGAAATTGTCACATTTCTCAACAGTTTTGGCGCGCCGAAGAGCAGGCTGTCGTAGTCTTGGCTTGCGCAGTAGTCGGCATCTCCTCGCCTTGCCAGATGCGCTGCTTGGGCCTCTCCTTCGCTTGGCGCCTGAATCCACGGGATTCCCATCAGGTCGAGTAGTTTCTTGCTGTCCTCCGCCATGTAGTCCTTGAGGTGTGAAGTTGCTTGAGCGTAAACTCGAGCTTCCCCGATCTTGCCTTCTTTCAAGGCCCGCTCGTATCTTACTGCAGCCTCTTCTTTCACTCTCATGCGTCTCTTAATCTCAACTTCCTTGAGTGTCGGCGGGATTCCGTCAAAAACGTAGATTGGTTTTATTCCCATTTCCACGAGGTTGCTCGTTCTGTAAAGCAGGCCGCTCAAATGGCTTGTGACTCTTCCCAAGTTGTCCTTGAGCGGTGTGCCGTCTGGCTGGCGGATTATGGCTAGAAACTGGTACAGCGCGTTGTAGGCGTCTATGGCTATGGATTTTCCGCTCAAGTCTTCAAGCTTGACGGTTGTTTTTGGAACGAGGTCGCGGAGGTTTACACCCAAAACAATCCCGCTGAATATAGGCATGGAAGTGAAATAATAAACTTGTGAAATAGGGCCTCAGATACCTTGAAGATTAACGCAGTACGATTGAGATGGTGATAGACTCTTAGGAGAGCTGGAGTTCTCTTGTGACTTTACTGTTTACTCTTTGGAAATAGGTATTTGCTTTAGTGATCAGTTCTCGCCATTCTGGGTTCTGTGGGAATTCCTTGCTTCTCTCTTCATCTTGATCAATTGCCGAGTAGTTTGGATATTCAAGCCAAGTTTCATACGTGGGCTCGCCGATCAATGTTACAAAATGCTTCACGGACTTCCAGGCTGCACCATGAGACATTAGCCACTCGTCAAGTCTTTTCTGCCATTCCAAGACCTTCTTGAAGTCCTTCTTCCCTTCAGGGGTCAGCTTTTCTGTGATTACAAGGTAAATCATTCTTTTCACTCATCATCATCATCTGCGGCTTCAAAACATATAAAATATAAGGAAGTCTTACAATTACAGAACGGTCACCGAGGAATCATGATGGCTGAAAGAGCTGCAACACTATCCTTTGCCACGTGCACTAGCTGCCGTAAACCTATCCCGCCAGGAGCAGAGTCAACAAAGTTACTCTGTCCAAACTGTGGCGAGATACAGATAAAACGTTGCGCAAAATGCAGAAAGTTCGGAAGACTGTACAAGTGTCCAAAATGCGGTTTCACAGGTCCATGAAATAGAGGAAGTATGAACATGGGATTTGTCGTAGTCACATACAAGATATTTCCAACAGACATTATCTCAGATTTTGGTCCCATGAAGAAGAAGCTCGAAAACACCTTGCCCAAGTCTGCTTCTGTCCATGGTTACGGAGAGGAACTTGTGGCTTATGGTTTGAAGGCTCTCTTGGTGCAAGTGAAGTTCCCAGAGGACGAGACTGGGCTGGTTGATGAGTTCGAGAATAGGCTGGGGTCGATGGAAGGCGTAAGCCAAGTGCAGACTCTCATGGTGCGGAGAACGAGCAGATAGCCTTAACTTGCTGGTTAAAACATTTATATAGGAACGCGTGTTTGTTTCGAAACGTGTTTGACGGTGATTATGGGAAGGATTCTGATTGAGCGAAATACAACTACGTGCTGGAGACGCAAGGCAAAGGGATGTTGGAAGGGGAATAGCCCGCTTAGACCAGAGAACGATGCAGAAGCTCGGGATATCGGCGGGCGACGTTATAGAGATTGTCGGTAAGAGAGCAACCTCTGCTACAGCTTGGCCTGCTTACAGTGAAGACCAGAACCGAGACATTCTCCGCATAGACGGTTTTACGCGCAAGAACGCGGGAGTAGCCATAAACGAGTACGTGGTAGCCAGACCAGCCAAGGTCAAGAACGCTCTCAGCCTGACACTGGCGCCAGTGGACATGAGGCTGAATGTTGATGACGATTTCACGAATTTTGTTAAAAACCGTTTGATGGAAAGAACGCTGGTTGAAGGTGACACTACCCTTATCATGATGCTTGGACACGCCATACCGTTTACGGTAACGAAGACCCGTCCGCACGGTATAGTGAAAGTCACCGCTGAAACCAGGCTGACCATTCTGAACGAACCGGCGGCTGAAGGGAAGGGACTGCCGCGTACAACGTACGAGGATGTCGGGGGACTGCCTGAAGAGATTCAAAGGGTAAGGGAAATGGTTGAGCTTCCACTCAGGCATCCAGAACTGTTTCAAAGGCTTGGAATAGACCCGCCGAAAGGAGTGCTGCTTCACGGTCCGCCAGGCTGCGGCAAGACCTTGATTGCTAGAGCCGTGGCAAACGAGTCCGAAGCCAACTTCTTCTCGATAAACGGGCCCGAAATAATGAGCAAGTTCTACGGAGAATCAGAAGCCAGACTTAGAGAAATCTTCCAGCAGGCGCAGCAGAACGCGCCGAGCATAATTTTCATCGACGAGCTGGACGCCATCGCCCCAAAACGCGAGGAAGTCACAGGCGAAGTTGAAAGGCGAGTGGTTGCGCAGCTTCTCGCTCTGATGGACGGCTTGTCGGGCAGAGGAAACGTCATAGTGATAGGCGCAACAAACAGGCCCAGCGCGCTCGACCCAGCTCTTCGCAGGCCTGGCAGGTTTGACCGAGAAATCGAGATAGGCGTCCCAGACAAAAAGGGAAGGCACGAAGTCCTTCAAATTCACACTCGCGGTATGCCATTGGCAGAGGGCGTTGACCTCAAGAAACTGGCCGAGATGACTCATGGATACACGGGCGCGGACCTGTCCTCTCTTGGCAGGGAGACCGCTATGAAAGCGCTGCGCAGGTACCTTCCACAAATCAATCTTGAGGAGGAGCGTATCCCGCCCAGTGTTTTGGAGAAAATGGAAGTGAACATGGAAGATTTCCTCAACGCTTACAAGGAAATAACGCCGACGGCCATGCGCGAAGTCTACATCGAAATACCTACCGTCCACTGGATCGACATCGGCGGCTTGGACGAGGTCAAACAGGACCTCAAGGAGGCAGTGGAATGGCCTATAAAGAATCCTGAAATATTTGTGAGGCTGGGCATAAAACCGCCGAAAGGAATACTCCTCTATGGACCTCCTGGCTGCGGCAAGACACTGCTCGCCAGGGCGATTGCAACGGAGAGCGAAGCGAACTTCATAACAATCAAGGGTCCAGAGATTTTCTCAAAGTGGGTTGGAGAATCGGAAAAGGCGATAAAAGAAGTCTTCAGAAAAGCCAGAATGGCAGCGCCCGCTGTGATATTCTTCGACGAGGTTGACTCTCTCTCACCTCGCAGGGGGTTAGGCTTTGCAGACAGCGGCGTAACCGAGCGTGTCATCAGCCAGCTGTTGACCGAACTGGACGGCATCGTGACTCTAGAAGACATAGTTGTGATAGCAGCCACGAACAGGCCTGACATCGTTGATCCTGCAGTACTTCGCCCGGGAAGGTTCGACAGACTGATCTATGTGCCTGAACCTGATGAGAAGAGTAGACTTCAAATAGTCAAAATCTACACGAAGAACATGCCGCTGACCAAAGACGTGAGTTTGGAAGAGCTGGCTGGGATGACGAAGAACTATTCAGGTGCAGACATCGAAGCTCTATGTAGGGAATCAGCCATGTACGCTTTGAGAAAAAATGTGAACACGAAGGAAGTTGCGAGGCGAGACTTCCAAGAAGCAATGAAAAGGATTGGGCCGTCAATCTCGCCAGACATGGAGAAGTGGTATAAGAGCTTCATGCAACAGATTCGCACAGTGCAGAAGCCGGCGACGCCAGTCGCATAGGAGGCTGGGAACAGTGCCTGCCAAAACATGGAAAACCCGTCCTGCCTACTTTGTCTTGCTGGAAATCTTGCAGAAGAAAGGCTCAATGTCTGACACCGACCTTTTTGAAGCTCTGAGCGGTGAATGCCCCGACTTGGGGCTTAGGGACCTCAATGAGTTGCTGATGCGACTTGAGATCAGCGGAAAAATACGCACCACCTCGATGGCTCGAGGAAAAAGACACATTGAACTTGTAACATAGACAATAGGAACGCCAAGTTGTCAGCGTGTAGCGCATGAAAAACGTTTCAGACGTGATAGTCATAGGAGGAGGACCGTGCGGCTCCTTTACAGCAGCCAACCTTGCCAGGCTTGGAGCCGACGTCACGGTTTTTGAGGAACACGCAGAAATCGGTGTTCCTTCCCACTGTGCAGGCCACTTAAGCGTTGAAGGATTGAAGCATTTAGGGTTGTATCCGCTTCCCGCAGACGTTGTCGAAAACACTTTCCACGGGGCAGTTTTCCACTCGCCAATGAATAAGGAGTTTTCGGTTCGCTTTGAATCTCCCATAACTTGTACCGTGAACCGCGTTCTCTTCGACAAGCACCTTGCTAGAATGGCCGAAAACGATGGAGCGCGCTACTGCCTGAACTCGCAAGTCGAATCACTAATCATCAAAGAAGGCTCAGTGAAGGGAGCCATCGTCAGACAAGATCGGAAAAATGAAGAATACTTAGCTAAAATCGTTATTGACGCAGAGGGAATACCTTCAAAGGTCCTGAGGCAGGCGGGGGGATCGACGCTTAACCGTCAGATGGTTGTTAATGGTGTGCACGCAGAAGTTGAAAACGTCAGAGACATCGAGTCAGACATGGTTGAGGTTTTCCTCGGAAACGATTATGCACCTGGTTTCTATGCGTGGCTGATTCCTAAGCGTGATGGAAAAGCAAAGATTGGACTTGCAGCTAAGACTGGGAACCCGAAGAAGCTGCTGCAAAGACTTATGACAAAACATCCCGCAGCATCAAAGAAGCTGTCCAACGCTAGGATTCTGCAAACTGCTTTTCATCCGATAACGCTTGGAGGACCAATCCCGAAGCCCTACTCAAGCGGTTTTCTTGTTGTCGGTGATGCAGCGTCACAGGTGAAGCCCACCACGGGAGGTGGAGTGGTTTTCGGAATGACATGCACAAAGACTGCCGCAGAAGTTGCCTTCGAGTCTCTGCGTCGAAACGATTTCTCCACGGAATTTCTGAGCGCGTATCAAAGACGATGTGAGGACGTTCTCGGTTTTGACGTGAAGATCATGCTTAGAATTAGGAGAATGCTCAATGCGATGTCCGACAGCAAGATTGACAGCGCCATTGATTTCTGTGCAAGACACGGCGTTGACAATGCGCTGCAAAAGGTTAGGGACATTGACTTTCAGGGGAAGTCTCTTTTGCGTGTGTTGCGCAATCCTAGAATGCTGCCAGTGCTTTTCTATTTCTCTTACCTTTACCTTTCTGCGAATCTTTAAAATCTTCAAACAACAGACTGAATAGGAGCAGTTGGGAAGAGGCATGTCCGAGTTTCGTTACAAACAGGTAATCGTCTTTCGTTCTGACCTTAAGCTGAGTAAGGGTAAGGCTGCGGTTCAGGCTGGGCACGCCGCGGTTTCTGCCGCTGAAGAGGTTCGAAAACATCGGAGGGAATGGTGGCAGGCATGGATCGACGAAGGGCAGCGGAAAATAGCGGTCAAAGTGAAAACCGAGAAGGAATTGCTGGAGCTGGAAAAAAAGGCGAAGGAACTGGGTTTCCCTTGTGCATTGATCATTGACAGAGGTCTAACCGAGATTCCCCCCAACACCGTAACCTGCTTGGGCATCGGTCCCGCTCCGTCAGAAAAAGTGGGTAAACTGACAGACATGCTTCCCCTTCTCTAAAAAGGCGTGGCACCTTGTTTGTGCCCAAGTTGGAGAAACTCATCGGCATTGAGGCCTACGCAACACGCTCTCCAGGCATTGGCGGAACCATTCGGTCGAATATTGAGGATTTCATAGTTGAAGAAGTGCTTGTTGACAGTTCAAAAGCAGAAGTAAACCCGTCTGCAAGCAATGTCGAACGCAGGGTGTTGGGTTCGTCGCCTGAGCTGAATCGTTACTTGCTGTGCGTCTTGGTTAAGCGGAATTGGGATACCTTCTCAGCCGTGAAGGCTGTCGCCGACCAACTCGGCATAGGCACAAGGCAGATTCATATTGCGGGGATAAAGGATGCGAAGGCTCTTACTGCACAACACATTACCATTGAAAACGTGTCCATCCGAGACATCGGCCAGATTCACGTTAAAGACATGAGCGTTCATCCGATAGGATATGCTCGGAACAAACTTTCATCCTTCTACCTGTTGGGAAACCACTTTCAGGTAACCGTCAGAGCTATAAAACACCCAAAATCAACTGTAAAAGCACGGATAGCAAGGATTATCAGAGAACTCGAGACCTTAGGGGGCGTTCCGAACTTTTTCGGTCACCAGCGCTTCGGCACGACTCGTCCGATAACGCATTTGGTTGGCAAGGCTATCATTCAAGGCAATTTAAGGAAAGCGGCAATATTGTTTCTGGCCAAGCCAAGCCCTCATGAGCATCCAGCGTCTCGACAGGCCCGCGAAGAACTGCAAACCTCGCGGGATTTCAAACGAGCTTTGGAAGGTTTCCCGAAGCAGTTGCGTTATGAACGGTTAATGCTCAGGCATTTGGCCAAGGCTTCAGGCGACTTCGTAGGAGCCTTTAGAAGATTACCACCGAAACTGATCGAGCTTTTTCCTCAAGCTTACCAGTCTTACCTTTTCAACAAGTTCCTGAGCAAGAGAATTGAGAACGTTCTTCCTTTGAATAGTGCTGTGGTCGGCGATTACGTGGTGAACGTGCAGCGCTCTGGGTTGCCGATGTTGGCGATGTACAGAATGACAAGTGCCAAAACGCTTGCCGAATTCAACAAGGCAATTCAAGACGGAAAAATGCGGCTAGCCATGCCACTCGTTGGATACAAGCAACATCTTTCACAAGACGCTCAAGGAGAAATTGAAGAGCAAATCCTCTGCGAAGAGAGGATCAGACCAGAAAATTTCCGCATTCCCATCATGCCTGAGATAAGCTTGCGGGGAGAACTGCGAACCGCTCTTACTCCGTTAAATGATTTCTCATTAGAGGGAATCTCAACCGATTCAAACGGCTCGTCAAACTATAAAGTCAAAGTGAGCTTCACGTTGCATCGCAGCTCCTATGCCACAATAGTCCTGAGGGAATTAATGAAACCTCGGAACCCAATAAAGGCGGGATTCTGATCAGGTGAAATGGTGAAGTCATATATAGCATATCGTAGAAGCTAACAAAACGCCGCGGCAGATCGGCTTTGAAGGTTTTTGTTATGCCAAGGGTCATCCACTTCGAGATCAATGCAGACGATCCAGAACGATCTGTGAAATTCTACAAGGGAGTCTTTGATTGGAAAATCAAGAAATGGGAAGGGCCTGTCGACTATTGGCTTGTGACTACAGGCGAGGACAAGGTACTAGGCATCAACGGGGCCATTATGCGGCGTATGTGCAAGGGAACCACATGCAACACGATAGACGTTCCTTCAGTCGATAAATTCCTTAAGAAAATCGTGGAGGCCGGGGAAAAGTTGTGCAGAAGAAGACGGCTGTTCCTGGAGTAGGCTACATGGCATATTGCGCGGATACTGAGGGAAACATCTTCGGAATCATGGGAGAAGACACATCGGCTCGTTAACGCCCTATCTTTTCTTCCTTTTTCCATTCTGAACTCTACGTGGTGGGCGATATTCTTGCCAGACAACAGTTCCAGTGATCATCAAGTTGTCCAGCCCAAGCAGCCATTGCCACACCTTGTCTTCTAAAACTCTTTGCCAAAGCTTCTCCCCAGTCTGCATAGTCAGCGCGCGCGACTCAGGTTACTGCGACTTGAGAGACGCCAAAGTTAAGAGCCGAATTCTTCCTAGAACTTCGCATCCTCATCTCTTTTTCTCTACCTATGTTGATACCAGCTTACAGACCTACTTTTATTGTTGGATAATCTATATAGGAGGTTAGAGCCTCTTCAGAGAACTGACTCAGGGACGAGTTGTCTTCTCGGGTCATCAGGGCTAACTGAGCTTTTTTATCCGCTCGATCTCCTTGCGTATCTCTTCCTCTATTTTCTCTCGCGCCGCTGGACCAAGAAAAGGCGCTCTGCCATTCACGAAAATGTCGCTGTACATGGCGCCGCATTCTCTTGCCAGTCTGCGGTTTTCCCATGAATCTAAGACTTCCAAGACAACGTATTTCGCATCGAACTTCTATAAA
>PEWI01000085.1:21586-24965 GCA_002779555.1 Candidatus Bathyarchaeota archaeon CG07_land_8_20_14_0_80_47_9
AAGCCTTGAATGGATCAGCGCATTGAAAGGGCATTGTCCAGAGCTGAAAAAGACCACGTCAATGGGCAAGGCGTCACTAATTGAAGGCGCAAACCTTATCGTTGCGGGCCAAGCTGTATGCGTTTCTGCGCCTTCGAGGTTCAAGGTCAACAGATCAAGAGGCTCAGTTCCTCCTGGCTTGAAGAATGTCTTTTCAAGCTGAAAACCATTTTTCAGGTAAATGCTGCCGTTAATCCAATGTGGGTCACGTGCGACAAGTGCCTCAACGTGCTTAACGTCCAGTTGCCGAAGCCTGTCTAACGCAGCTTGAACAAGCTTTGTTCCGACGCCTTTGCATTGGAATTTCGGCTTGTAGATGCATGTGATCAAAACTGTCTTTTCTCCCTCAACAGTGGGAACGGGCGCGTTTGTTGCAGAAACGTATTCTACGAATGCCACGGGCTGGCGCTTGCTGTAAGCGACTTGTGCCACCGAACCCAGCTCGCGCAGGCGTTTTCCGAGCCATGCGCGTTTCTTCTCTACTCCGCTCACAAAAGCAGCATATCGTTGGGAATCCCTTGGAGGAAGACATAAGTGAATCTCGTCGTCAAGGAGGCTTTCATCAACCTCCTTAATCCTGATAGACAGGCTTTCACCATTGCTTTGTAGTACAGGTTGTCCCTAAATAGGTTCGCATATCGCCTTCAAAAGGTCAGAACGAGTGATTATCCCGACAATCTTCTTCCCTTTAGCCACAAGAACACCCTGATAAGCCTTCAAAAGTCTCCTGATCTTCTCAACATCCGCCTCCTCATCCACAACAGGCAAAGGCGAAACCATGACCTTCTCAGCCGTCTGATTAACGACATTCGAACCTAAACGCCGCATAATGGACTCCTCAGTCACGGTGCCAACAACCCTGCTACCGTCCATCACTGGAACCTGAGAAATAGCGTACTTCACCATCTTACCACTCACATCCAGAATCCTATCATTAAGCTTGGCACAAATCACGCCGCGACTCATTATGTCACGGCATTTCTTCTTTTTCCACTCGTTCAAAACATGAAGTATCTTGTTAATCGTTGAAAGCCTAGGATCAACCTTCCCCCGCTCAATCTTCGCAATGTGCGCTTGGGAAACCCCGACAAGCTCGGCTAGCCGCTTCTGAGTCAATCCTGCTTCAGTTCTAAGTTTTTTGAGCAGGGCATTTGTGACTGTTGAGATATAACCACCAGTTATTTTTGGTTATAAGTCTATACAGTAAAATATATATTTGTTGCTGTGCATACACCCTAAACTTCACAATATCAGGCGTTAAGCATGCGGAACATAATCGTTGAAGACCTCAAACAGATGCCTCTTGAGAAGCAGCGGATAGAAATCGTTGAGAGAAAAGGGCTTGGTCACCCAGACTACATCTGCGACGCAGTAATGGATCAAATCTCGATTGGCCTGAGCAAAGAGTACCTTGCAAAGGCAGGTTCAATACTGCATCACAACGTTGACAAATCCCTGCTAGTTGCAGGAGAAACCGACTCCCAGTTCGGCGGTGGAACCGTAAGACAACCGATGCTTTTCGTGTTCGGCGACAGAGCAACCTCAGAATTTGATGGTACCAAGATAGACGTTGCTGATGTGGCAGTAAGAACCGCGAAGAAATGGTTCAAGAGCAACATGCGCTTCATTGACCCTGAAAAGCACATTAGATATCAAGTTGAGCTGAAACCTGGTTCAACAGGCCTCACAGATATCTTCAAACGCAAAGGGAAAGTTCTCGGGGCAAACGACACTTCGGCGGCTGTCGGCTACGCGCCCCTGACCCGCACGGAGAAAATAGTTCTCAAGACCGAGCAATACTTGAACTCGAAGGAATTCAAACAACGTTTTCCAGAATCTGGTGAAGACATAAAAGTCATGGGTTTCAGAAACAACAACGACCTTTCCTTGACAGTTGCAATGGCGTTTGTTGACCGCTTCGTGGCCAGCGAAGATGAATACTTTGAGAAGAAGGCGAAAATCCTTGAGGAAATCCGCAAGTTTGTCGCGGTCAACACGGACTTTGACAGCGTTGACGTGAAACTGAACGCGCTAGATGTGCCTGGAAGAGGCTTAGGAGGTGTGTACTTAACTGTCTTGGGTACAAGCGCCGACAGCGGCGACTCAGGGCAGGTTGGAAGAGGGAACAGGGTGAATGGCATCATATCATTGAACAGGCCTTTCTGCTCCGAAGCCGCATCTGGCAAGAACCCAGTAAGCCACGTTGGGAAAATCTACAACTTCCTAACCTTCAAAGTAGCCCAACACGTTTACGAAGAAGTGCCTGAAGTTGAAGAAGTCTACATTTGGATGCTGAGCAAGATCGGCAGCCCGATAGACCATCCCGCGGTAGCGGCGGCGCAAGTCGTGATGAGAGGAAACAACTCGCTGGGCAAGGTTAGACATGAAATCAGCGAAGTGCTGAACTATCAGCTTGAAAGCATCGAGAAATTCTGCATGGAACTGGCCGAAGGAAAGATCTTATCAATCTAGCCTTTATCCATCCGCCTTTTTCCTTCTTATCCTTCAAGGCGGAAAAGCCGCAGTTTCTCTTCAGTTTAGAACCAAGCGTTCGATACATCCTATGTGCCTGATGCACTTGATCCCCGTGCCCGCTGGGAAGAGGGCTGTCAGGCTCAAGAGACTTACTGTGGATAGGTGGTTGCTGGATTGAAATGCTTAAATGGCTAGGCGTTAGACTCTAAGAGCAAAAGGTCGGAGACTATGACTGAAAAGATTGAGGAAAAGTTACCTATATCGGAATTCTACACGGTTGTCGATTCAGTCACAATCTTCAAGAGCCAGAAATGGTGGGAAGCAATAGTCGTCTTCGAATCATACGGAAAACAGTCTATCGGCTTGTACCTTTGGCAGAAGAAAGGCGACGCGTGGAAAAGGAAACACAAGTTCAACGTGAGGAATTTGGACGAGTGGAACAAACTCAAAAACGCCATAGAACAACTCTCGCCCAAACTCGCATCAAAATAGTCCAGTCCCTGTTTCATTCGATTTCGTATTCTGAATTCTTATTCTAAATTAGAATCTTGAATTGAATAGTTTTATTAATTCACTTCCACAACAAAAAAAGCGAAAGGCGAACTTTATGGAGGCCGAACAGGAAGCGCCCGAAACCACGCAGCAAGAAGTAGAGGCATCTGCGCAACGTCCGCAGCAAGAGGCACAGACTGAACGCGAAGAGCCAGTAGGCTTGGTAGAATCGACTGTGCATAAGCAAGAGCAAGAGAAACCTGAGGGCATGGCGCCAAACAATCATGGAGTCGACAGAGGCAACTTTGTCCATGGTCTTTCAGTCGGCCTTGGAATTGGGTGCATCGCAACCTTCGTCATAATGTGGATTGCA
>PEWI01000123.1 GCA_002779555.1 Candidatus Bathyarchaeota archaeon CG07_land_8_20_14_0_80_47_9
GAAAGGCCACACATCCTGTGTGCGGTTTGCCCGGCGGAATGTCGAAGGCTTTGAGCGAGGACGGTAGAAAAGAAATTGAGATGATGGCTGAGTTATCGGTGAAGTTTGCGCAATTCACATTGAAGCTGTTCCACAATCTTGTCTTAGGCAACAGCAAGTACGTTGACATGATCAAAAGTCCAAGCTATACACACAAAACTTACTACATGGGTTTGGTGGACAAGAACAACAAGGTTAACTTCTACGACGGCGACGTTCGGGTTGTAGACCAGCGCGGCAACGAGTTTCTGAAGTTTCCGCCTAAGAGCTACTTGGACAACGTGGCTGAACATGTTGAAGAGTGGACGTACACGAAGATGCCCTACCTGAAGAAGGTTGGCTGGAAAGGGCTGGTTGACGGAAAAGACAGTGGAATATACCGTGTAGGCCCACTTGGAAGGCTTAACGCTTCAAACGGCATGGCTACGCCGCTTGCGCAGGCAGAATACGATGCCATGTACAACACTCTCGGCGGAAAACCAGTTCACAGCACGCTAGCGTTTCACTGGGCAAGACTCATTGAGCTATTATATGCAGCTGAACGGGCTTTAGAGTTAAGCCGAGATCCAGAGATAACAAGCACAGACATCCGCGCCAAGCCAGGCGAACCAGACGAAGGTGTTGGCGCTGTTGAAGCTGCGAGGGGAACGCTGTTCCATCATTACGTGCTGGACAAGGATGCCTTGGTGAAGGACGTGAACCTGATTGTGGCGACGACGAACAACTACCCGGCGATTTGCATGTCAATCCGCGATGCGGCTAAGGGTTTGATTCACGGCAGAAACGTGGATCAAGGCATTCTCAACAAAGTAGAGATGGCTTTCAGGGCCTATGACCCGTGCTTCGCATGTGCAACGCACTTTGCGGTTGGACAAATGCCCTTGACGATAAAAATTTACAACGGCAAAAGGCAGCTGGTCAAGACGGTGCAACGGTAAACCTTCTGCAGTCCTTCTGATTTTTGTCCCCAATAATCAGTGGCGGTTGCAAGTGGCCAAAGCAAGGTATGACATCAGGAAAGAGTTGAAGAAATGGTTTTCTGATGCCGAAAGAGTTGTCATAGCCGGCATTGGAAACCCAATACGCATGGATGACTTCGTTGGAGTGAGAATTGTCCAAGATTTACGTGGAAAGGTCTCTGATAGCGTTTTGCTGATTGAATGTGAAGCTGTTCCAGAAAGCTTCATTCAGCAAATCATAGACTTCAACCCAACACACGTTCTTCTGATAGACGCTGCAATCTTGGGCTCGAAGCCCGGTGAATCAAGACTCATAAGCCCTGAGCAATTAGTTGGCTATCCCGCTTTTTCAACACACATGCTTCCGCTGAAAATATTCTGTGAATATCTCGCCAAGACAACGAAAGCAGAAATCGCCCTCCTTCTGATCGAGCCTAAGAAAACTGATTTTGGGGAAGGATTGACTTCTAAACTCGGCGCGTCGGCACAGAACATAGTAAAATTTTTGCTACAGGCTCTGCCTTGAAGCATGGCATGAATGCTAGGCTTGAAGCAGTTTCTTCTTCGCCAATATTCTCTCTATTTTCTTTTTCGCGTCCATTCTTTGGCATATCGTCAGGGCTTGGCCTAGTAGTGAGTGGGCTTTTTCCTTGTCGCCTTCTTTGTCTCTTTCAAGATACATTGAGCCATATTCGTATAGGAGTTCAGCGAATTGGTAAACGTACCATTTTTGTGCGTTCAGTGATTTGTATTCTTCAAGGCTTTTCTCGAAGTGTTGTATGGATTGCTCCCAGTCTTTCTGTTCTCTGAAAAGCATCGCTTTCAACATTTCAGCGTAAGCGACATCGAACTTGTTACTTGTTTTTGTTGTATATTCATAGGTTTTTTCAATCAGTTCCTTGGCTTTTTCAATTTCGCCCTTTTTCAGATACAATTTTGAAAGGCCTGGAAACGTACTAGTAAGCTGGGTATGTGTTTCTCCCGCTTTTTCAAAGATACTGTTGCTCTCGTCGAAGTATTTCTCGGCTTCCGCGTAATCTTCCATTTCCATAAACAGTTCTCCAAGGAACGAAGCGGCATTTCCAGAAGCT
>PEWI01000264.1 GCA_002779555.1 Candidatus Bathyarchaeota archaeon CG07_land_8_20_14_0_80_47_9
ACGAGAAACCATCTAGAAAAGACACACTTACATTTCAGCGCATTGGCTCTGGAGACAAGGTGAACGTCGGTGAAGCAAAAAAGAGGGTACAGACGCGGCTATCCAGTCGCAATTTTGGCAGGACTAGAAGACGACCGAGCGGTCTTGTGGAAGGTCTTCAGCAACGTTGTCAAGCCTGAAAAAACTCTTCGGCTCGACGGAACTAGGAACGACCCGAAAACCGTGTACAACTTTCACGAATCAATCGTCAACGCGTTGAGACCCACACTGAAGGAAGGCGTCAGAAGCATCATCCTTGCATCCCCCACGAGGACCGATTACGCCCAAAGATTCATTGACCACATCCGCGGGCATCACGCATGGCTCGTTCAAGGCCCAAACAAGGCAATATTCTCTGAGGCAACTGGATCCGCAGGCACTCAGTCCGAAGTGGCCGAACTGACAAAGACTCCCATGTTCCATCAGCTCATCTCCGACACCACCTCAGAGGAGACAGAAAACCTGATTGACATGCTGGAAAAACGTCTCAACACTTCAAACCAGGACACAGTTGTGCTGTATTCGCTCAAGGAAACAGAAGACCTGATCCTTGGTCCGCAGAAGTCTGGCAGACCTAAGCCCGAATACCTCATGCTCACCGACAAGTACCTTTCAGACAGCTGCGAAAAGAACAGGATACACAGGCTGATGCAGATTGCCATAAACAGAAATGTCAAAACAAGGATAGTTGACGCAGAATCAACAGCAGGTCAACGCCTTACACAACTGGGCGGAATGGTCTGTTTTGCACAGCTTGAATAGGCAACTGTGGAATTATGCGCGCGCCAACAAACACAAACACCACAGCATCCTAAAACCTTAACGCCGGAAGATTCACAATGAATATAAACACGAACCAGCACTAAACACTCAACAGGGCTTAACCATGACTGTTGAAGTTCTAAAAGACATCAGACAAGAACTCAAAGAACTCAGACTCCTCTACAAACAACTAGCCGAAAAACTCATACCCACCAAAGAACCCACCCCAGAAGAAAGAAAAGCCATCGTAGAAAAAGACGAAACAGCAGACGAAAAAGAACTGATGAAAGCCCTAGGCAAAACACATGTTTGCCATAAACATTAAACGCAAGACCCTCAAGAAACTCCAGAAACTGACCCCACAACAGAAACACAACATAGAAACAATCATCCTCATTTTGAAAAGTGACCTGATACCCTTCAAGAAGGCTGATGTCTGCAAGCTCCGAGGCTACGACAGCACATACAGAATCAGAACAGGCAACCTCAGAATCATCTATGAAGTCTCATGGAACGAAAAAAACATCTTGATCCACTACATCGGACCAAAAGAAAAAGCCTACAAATAGACACAACAACCAACACAAAATCATTACAAACACAAGATTCAACCTATAAATAGGGGGCTTGAAACGCCACAGAGCACGCTAGAGCCATCTCGTTTTGATTTCTCGGATCTTCTCAAAATGCGGGTCATCCGAAAAACACACAGCCTTCAACAACGAAGCCGTAATCGCAATAACACTGTCAGCCAAAGGAACCCTGTACCTATGTCTTAGCTCAGCCGAACACTTCGCAACCTCAACATCCACCTTGACCACCTTGAAATCCTTCTCCAACAAAGACGCCCTCAACACAGCAGTCTCACGCCCCCTCACGCTCAAGAGTAAACCTGTAAACCTCATGAACCACAACCGCCGAAACAAACCTCTCCCGACTCCGCCTAATCTCACCCCTAGCCTTCCGCAAAACCCTCTCATCACTCGAATAATAATGCTAAACAAAGAACCTGGTGTCAAAAACCGTCCTAGACATCCTCATCCCTAAGCCTGTCCAAAAGCCTCTTCATCTCCTCAGGCCTTGCATGACCAGCGCCGGAACCGGCAAGGTCAACCATCGACTTAACAGGCCTAAACAAAATCCCGCTTCCAGCGTCAACAACCTCAAGCCTCGTCCCCTCCACAATCCTGTACTTGGCACGAAGCCCAGCAGGAATCGTAGTCTGACCCTTCCTCGTAACCACAACCTCATCCGCCAAACGCGTCAC
>PEWI01000175.1 GCA_002779555.1 Candidatus Bathyarchaeota archaeon CG07_land_8_20_14_0_80_47_9
TTGAAAGACGGCAACGCTTACATGTGCACGTGTGACCCTGAGCTTTTTCGCAGGAAAATTCTGGCCAGCGAACCATGCGAATGCCGCGATTGCCCGCCGGAAGAACATCTTGCAAGATGGCAACGCATGCTCGAAGGAGGCTACAGAGAGGGAGAAGTCGTACTTCGCATAAAAACCGATCTGAACCATCCGAACCCAGCGGTTCGAGATTGGCCTGCTGCCCGCATTATCGATACCGAGAAGTATCCGCATCCGCGCGTCGGAAGCAAGTACAAGGTTTGGCCACTGTACAACCTTGCCTGCGGCGTGGATGACCATCTGCTTGGCATAACTCACATCATAAGAGGAAAGGAACACCTGACAAACCAGGTCAGGCAAGAATACATGTACAGGCACTTGGGCTGGAAATATCCGGAAGCCATACATTATGGCAGGTTGAAAATCACTGGTGCCAGCTTGAGCAAGTCTAAGATCGTTCAGGGAATGAAGGAGGGGCTCTACAAGGACTGGGATGACCCACGACTGGCAACTTTCGCAGCTCTGAGAAGGCGGGGAATAACGGCTGACGCAATAAAAAAGATGATAATAGACGTTGGGCCTAAAACTTCAGACGTTACATTGAGTTGGGAAAACCTGTACGCCATCAACCGAAAAATACTTGATCCAACAGCCGACAGGTACTTCTTTGTGCCCAACCCAATAGAGTTGACTGCGAAACAAATCCCCAAAACGTTCACGGCAAGGCTTCACCTGCACCCAGAACACTCAGAAAGAGGATTCAGAGAGTACACGATAAAGCCGAACGAAGACAGTGGCTCGGCAAGTTTCTGGGTCTCAAAAAGAGACGTAGATGCGTCAAAAGCGGGAGACGTGATTCGTTTGATGGAGCTCTTCAACGTAGAAATCCAAAGCGCAAGTGCGTATTCTGCTGAAGCGTCATTCACAAGCGAATCCTACGAGGAAGCAAGAAAAGCCAAAGCGCAACTGATCCACTGGATACCGGTCGGACAGGACATGCCCTGTCAAGTCGTCATGTCAGACGCAACGACGCTTGAAGGAATAGCTGAGAGCGCCTGCAAAAAACTAAAACCGAACAACATAGTACAATTTGAACGGTTTGGGTTCGTCAGAATCGACAGCGTAAACACGGAACTGACAGCCTACTACGCCCACAAATAGGATGTGGAAAGAAATGCGGAAACAAGAAAAGGCAATCATATGGCCAGCCTATTTCGACGCTACGAAAACTCGAAATGAAGGAAGACGAATCCCGAAGAACCTGGCGATTCCTTTGCCGAGAATTGCAGAGATAAAGGACGTAGCGGACAGGCTTCGGCTGGACTGCGAGCTCGTCGCGGACGCTGCTTATCCTGCCACGCCTTGGTTGAAAACTGGCATGCTTCTCGTCAAAAAGAAGGAACCAAAAGAGCAGACAATCAGAAAAATTGCAAAGCAACTCCCAAGTCTTCGGGGCGCCAATGAAAAGAAGTAATGCCTTAGCTCTTTTCTCCTTCGCCTACTAGAACCGCGTTTATTACGCCGTGCTGTCCGGGACGCGAGGTGACGCGGGCCACGCCCAACGAAGTCTCTATTAATGAACCTTTCGTTATTACGCCTCTTCGGTTGAAGTCGATGTTTGCGGGGTTTTTCACAACGCGGATAATGTCCACTTTTTCAGTTTTGCCGCTTTTTTGGTCGGTTACGCATGCTTGATTGTCGCGCATAACTTTGGACTTAGGGTTTCCGCCTCTTCCTCTCACGGTTTTCCGTTTCGGTTCGCCTAGGAGTGGTTCAGCTGGGAACGAGCCTTTCTCGAATTTCCTTTTTGTTCGGTAGGCTCTTATTTTGCCTCCGGAACGCTTTCTCTTTCTCAGGTCACCGTGCCAAACCGACATTTTGCATTTCCCTTAAGATTTTCAGGACTTGGTGTGGACTATCACGGCTATTTTACATATAAACCTATCCGTCTTGAGACTCGGAGCCTTCTTGCTTGGAAAAGTCTTCGAAAACATGTTTCAGCTCCCTCTTCATAGTTGCAGCGTCATGGCT
>PEWI01000133.1 GCA_002779555.1 Candidatus Bathyarchaeota archaeon CG07_land_8_20_14_0_80_47_9
GACGTCAGCTGCCTTGAAGTCTGGGTGGAGTGTGACGAAGGCTTTCTTTCCTCCTTGAGGCGTAACTAGAAGGTTGACTTTCTCCACCTTAACCTCGTACAGCTCTTCAACTGCCTTCTTCACGTCGCTTTTTGCCGCTTTCAAGCTGACCATGAAGACTAGCTTGTTTTCCTTTTCAACCATGAGACTTGCCGCCTCAGTCATCAAGGGATAAAGGATAACATCATAAGGGTCCATTATGCCTGTTTTCCTCCACCGTAGAGTTCATTCAGCCTTTCAAGGGCGCTGTCTGTCCAGATTGTCAATCTTCCTGGATGTGTGCCGGGGGCAAGCATTTCAGCGTTCAGACTGCTGACTCGGGCTACGTCTACGCCGGGTATGTTTCTTGCGGCCTCCATTATTCCTTTGTCTTCGGCCACGACTATGAGCGGGCCGACTGCCTGCTTGATCTTTCTGCCTCGGCTTTTACCTCTTCCAGCGCGGACTTTTCTGCTCTCTTCCACTCGGTAGATGTCGGACAAAACGCCTAATCGTATGAGGGTTTCTTCAACCTCTCTTGTTTTCTTCAGCGATTCGAGGTCGTTGGTTACTACCAAGGGGATTTCGAGAATGTCAACGATTGAGTGACCCCTTGCAGCTACGACTTCTTTCGAGGCGGTAGCAGCTATTGCGGAGAGCAGAGCTAAGCGTTTTTCTTTCTTGGGGATTCGTTTGACAATTTTCTTCTCAGAAACTGGCGGATGTGATTGCCTGCCGCCTACCGTTCCAGGCGCAAACGCTGCTCGTCCTGATTGCCCTTTCAATCTGGGTATTCTGGCCATGGCCAACCCTGTGCCTCTGGATTCGGCTGAGGTTCTTTTTCCAGCCATTGGATCTCTTCCCTGCGGTTGGAATCTGGATGATTGTATTGCCAGAACGGCTCGTTTTATGACGTCTGGCCTCAGTGGCGTGGCAAAAACAGGTGGCAGTTCTATCTTGCCGGTTGATTTTCCTTCGAGGTTGAAGATTTTCACTGTTTTCTTAGCCATCTGCCTTCACCGATTACCTTCCCTGCGGCGATTCGAGAGATATCTGCGTGATCTGCGGTGGTTCTTCTGCAACGTCTCTCGGTGGACGTGCTGGATAACGCAGCCGGATTGCACGTTTCTCAGTGCCTGCTATGCTGCCTGCCAGAAGCGCGTATGATCCGCGGATTTCGCCGTATCTTATGAAGCCTCCTTTCGGTGTGATTTCTTTGCCGTCTGCACCCATTTTGAGGATGCGTTTGTTGTATTCTGTTCTTTGGTGGTAGCCCATCTGTCCAGCTCTTGGTACGCTGTACATCACGTGGTGCGGGTTCCATGGGCCCAGGGTGGCAACGCCTCTTTTGGTTTTTCTTCCTTTGGCTTGAAGA
This sequence comes from Candidatus Bathyarchaeota archaeon CG07_land_8_20_14_0_80_47_9, assembly GCA_002779555.1. GTDB lineage: Archaea > Thermoproteota > Bathyarchaeia > Bathyarchaeales > Bathycorpusculaceae > 20-14-0-80-47-9. The sequence goes on from PEWI01000133.1 coordinate 1,394, forward strand.
ATGGTTACTCCCCAGCGTTTCACTGGCCCTTGGAAGCCTTTTCCAGTTGATATGGAGGCTACGTCTACGAACTGGCCTTCCTTGAAGATTTCGGGGAGTGTTATGGTTTTTCCCAGCAGGTTTTTGGCGTACTCGAATTGCTGTTGGACTGTTCCGCCGCCTACTTCTATTTCGGCTATGTCAGGTTTCTTCTTTGACAGACTGGTTTGTCTGGGTTGGGTGATGGCGATGACGCGGATTTTCACGGTTTTAGGCAGGTTTTCCTCGATTTTCTTGAGGGCCTCTTCCGTGCTGAAGTTTTCTGGAAGCGTAAACACACGTTCCAAATCGTCTGGCGGGTCTTTCATCCATGCCTCGTTCAGGGTTCGCATACCGTAAACGGTTTTTGTGTAGGCTTTCACGGCACATACGAGGACTGGGGGGGTTTCCAACACTGTGGCTGGACGTATGACTTCTTTGCCGAAGTCAGGTGAACGTTTTCTATCCTCAATCGTGAATACGTGAGTCATTCCGGCCTTGAAGCCCACAAAACCGAGAAGCCGAGGCGCTTCTGCCTCTATTTTCGGCCAAAAACGTATTCTGGCCAGCAAGTGTGTGGCGCGTTTCCTGGGTAAGTATGCGAGAGAACCATGTCTAGGTGCGTGGGTTTTGCGATGTCCCATCGTTTTTCCGCTTCGTATCTTCTAGGAATGAGAACAATAAGTTATAAACGTTACCGTCACTTTTTCGGCTCAACCTGTAACTGTGGCCACCAACCATTCCATCGTTTTCGATAGGCTTTCGGGACTCGCCTCTTCTAGGCCCCCGCAGCCAGCTGATGTTATTCCTACGCGTCTCGGAGACGCCTACCCCTACTCTACATATAGATTGAACCAAGCTTTCAATAGAAGATTCAGCATTAGGACTGAAAGGTTAAAGGGGAACAGGCGTTTTGGAATGGAGTGGGAAGTGAAAAATCGTGGGTATTGCAGAGGCGGGGTTCTGCGGGGACTATTGCGGGAAATGCCCTAACTATCCAGACAAGTGCCGAGGCTGTGTTCCTCCAGACCACATGGACTGTTATTTTGCGAAATGCTGCTTGAACAAAAGGATTGAGCATTGCGGGTTTTGCCCAGGTTTTCCATGCAAGAAGCTGACTGACTTTTGTCCTGACGATAGACCTGAATGCCCGCCCGGATATCATATTGAGAACCTGCGTGTTCGCAAAGCTGTTGGGACGAGGGCTTGGCTGGAGTCTCAGCGGGAGAAATGGAATAAAAGATAGTGTTGAGAAGATCAACCGCAATCCTCAAGCATCATGCACTTGTACTCGTTGAAGGCGCCTAAGCCAATTAGATAGGCTTCGTGTTTCCTTCAGGTGAAGAATGAATCGGATAGTGGAATATTGCTTCAGATTCATACAGACTGAACTTCTGGGCCAACAGAAAAGGCTTGTCCAGTTTGTGGCTTGTCTCTGGCAAGTGTTAAATTTTGAAAGGCCTAATCTTTTTGGGGTTTGAAATGGGTGACGTTGCGTCTGAGGTTGCGAGTGCGCTCTACCGTTCTGGTTGTTTGAAGTTTGGGAGTTTCCGCATCAAGTCCGGGGTCTTGAGTCCGTATTACATTGATCTTGCGTGTTTACTTTCTTCCCCGAAGGAACTGTGCAAGATTGCGGAGATCGCTGCATGCGAAATAAAGAACCTCATGGCAGTTGAGAGAATAGACAAGTTGGCTTCGATTGAGTTGAAAGGTGTGCTGATCTTGCCCAGTGTAGCCTGCGAAGTGAATCTGCCGTGTGTTGTGGTGAGGAAAGAAGAGAAGGCTTACGGCGTGACTGGCAGAATCGCCGGCGCGGAAGTCGCTGAGGGTGAGCACATACTTTTCTTTGACGACGTCGTCAGCGAAGGACTGTCCAAGCTTGAAGGAATAAAACCCTTAGAACAGCTTGGGGCCCGCGTCAAGCATGTCATGGTTGTCGTGGACAGGGAGCAGGGCGGCAGAGAAAACCTTGAGAAGCTAGGCTACAAAGTCCACGCACTGGCCAAGATCTCCGAATTAGTTGACCGCCTGCTGCAAAACAAGCTTATCTCCAAGGAGCAAGCCCATGCCGTTTTGGATTACATCAGAAAGTTCAAAGGGGAAGACACTCAGTCTGTCTGAGTCCACGATTACCATAGGGTTTGGGGGTTCCTCGCAGGGATATCTCTATATTGCTCATTGAAGTTTCATCAATAACGGAAAACTGCCGAGCGCTCTGAAGGAAGCAGATTCGATAAATGTCGGTTCAGAAGCAAGTCGTGGAAGCTCTGATGAAGCCTGAAGCCTATGACGAGGAAACGGGCAGAATTGAACTGACTCAGACCCACATATCCTTCGTTTTTCTGACCAGAAACTTTGCCTACAAGGTGAAGAAGGCTGTGGACCTCGGGTTTCTAGACTTCACGACTCTCGAAAAGAGACGTTTCTTCTGCGGAAAAGAACTGGAGCTCAACAGGCGGCTGTGCGGAGACATGTACCTTGAGGTTGTTCCCATCAACAGATCAGATGTTGTCAAGATAAAGGGCGAAGGACGAACTGTTGAGTACGCTGTGAAGATGAAGAGATTGCCTCAAGAGAGGATAATGACCAAGCTGCTCGAAGAGAACAAGGTAGATTGTAAACTCATAGATAGAATAGCGAAGATCATCGCGAAATTCCATTCAAAGGCGAAAACGAATAAGAGGATAAACGAGTTCGGCTCCTTGGCGATATTGGAAACCAATTGGAAAGAGAATTTCGAACAGACACAAGAGTTTGTCGGCAAAACAATATCCCTGAAGGATTTCAAGCTAATCCGTGAAAGAATCGACGATTCCATGAAGAGAAACGTGTCCTTTTTTGAGAAGAGGATGACGGAAGGCCGAGTCAGAGATTGTCACGGGGACATTCATTCGGGTAACATATTTGTTGCAGACCGAATCTACATTTTCGATGCGATAGAATTCAACGAAAGATTCAGGTATTCTGATGTTGTCGCTGACGTTGCCTTCTTGGCCATGGACTTAGACTTCAAAGAACGAACCGACCTGTCTAGTTTCTTCGTCGATAGATATGTTAAATATTCTGGAGACCAAGAGTTGACGAAACTTCTTCCTTTCTACAAATGCTACCGAGCCTACGTACGTGGAAAAGTCACCAGCTTCAAACTTGAAGATCCTAGCGAAGGCAGTGAGGAAAAGAGCGCAGCGATGACAGAGGCAAAAGCATACTTCAAACTAGCCTCCACATACGTGAAGACTCTTTGATCAGGAAAGATTCATTCAAAGCTTGAATTGCTTAGCTACATACTCGGGGACCTTCACCGCTCCCATGAGGATCGGCTTCTGATGGCAATCGCTTCCCCCAGTCATGATCAGTTCATGTTTTTCTGCGAACTCCACATAATGCTTCGTTGTTTGGAGGTCATTTCTGGAGTGCCAACACTCTACGCCATCAATGTATCTCAAAAATGATTCCTCGATTATCTCTGTCTGTTCAGGCAGCGATTTAGTTAGACTGACAAGTGAGGTTCCGTGAGGATCGTTAGGATGAGCCAAGACTATTATCCCTCCAGCATTTCTCACCAGTCTCGACGCCTCTTCAATGTAAAGCGGATATTTGGGCACATCACATTTCACAAGATACTTGTCAAAAGCTTCCTGCTTGGTTCTGACAATTCCTTTTTCCACCAAATAGTCTGCTATGTGAGGTCTTCCAAGCACTCCGTCAGCGGAATCCTGAATCTTCTTCATATCATTCTTCGTTAGCTTTTCGATTTCTCCTTTTTCAAATTCGGCATTAAGTTTATCCAAGATCTTTGCTGCTCTTTCCTCTCGGTACTTCGCCATTTGTTGAAGTTTGTCCTTTAACTCCCTGTTCTTTACGTCAAACTGATAACCCAAGAAATCCAGCGATATTGATTTGCCCTCGCGACATCTGGGATGCGAAAAGGTTACGTTCAACTCAACCCCAGAAATATAGCGTATTCCATTTTGCCTTGCCAAAGCCATAGCTTTCTCTTGACAGCCAATTGAATCGTGATCTGTAATCGACATTAACCCAATTCCTCTGGTCTTGGCTTCTCTAACGATTTCCTCAACTGTAAAGTTTCCGTCAGAACAACTTTTTGAATGAATATGCAAATCTATTATCATGACAAAACAGTGCCCAGCTACCTTTTTTCTATCTCGATTACGTACCAATCCTCAGGAGCATCATGCTCTGTGTCGACTGTTAAGTGCATTATTTTGAGCTGCGGATACCTCTTTTCTAAGTCGTCCAAGTCAACAGGTTCAAACTTTTTTTTGTTGCTAAGGTAAGCCTCCTTGGTTAAGGCGTTTGACTCATAATTCTCTTTAGTTCTCCTCAAAATCCTCGCGAATGACGCTTCCTCAGAGCAGTGAGTTTGAAGTATGACAAAAGCCATGTCGTGCTTTGCAGCAATCTCAGCGGCACGCCTTCGCAGTTCCTGCGTGACAAACGTAGCATCCAGAATTACGCCTTTCCTGCTCTTCTGTACAAGATCCTCTGCTCGGCGAAACAACTCATCGTAAACAGACAGCCGTTTGCTCATATTTGACGCAACTTTCTCGTCAAAGACATCTTCATTCCTGAGAACCTCTAACCTAATCAAATCGCTTCGAAGGATGCGGTATCCCTTGATTTTTGAGGTCTCCTCTGAGGTCTCCGTTTTCCAAGTTCCTGGGAGCCCACATGTAATCAGCAGAGTCCCGGGCCTCAACTCTGTTTTGACAAACTCGGCAAAAGGTTCCCTCAACTGGACACACCTTTGCAGTTAAGTTGAGACAGAACAAGATTAAACCTTTACGCCGCGCTTCTCAAGTAGGCAGGTTTTGGAGCCACAGCCTTCGCGGAGCAAAGATAACAGTCGCGCATTAATGCCCTTCTGATTGAGAAGCTCAAAGCAGGCACCAATCACAGTGGTGATGCGTTTGCCTACCGAGATTACCGGGCGCAGGTGCCTTTCAGGCTCTCCTATTGGAATTGTTGTCCTTGTACCATTTCAGTATTTCACTGACGGCCTTATCCGAGTAGCCGGTCTCTTTCAACGCCCTTTTCAAGTCATCAAGAGATTCAACACTCAAGTCGGACACCAGACGCAATAGAACCTTTAGCCTGAAACCCTATTTATCCTTTCATCTGTCAACCGATATCCGGGGTCATCATAAGCCCATCGTTCACGCTACGCTATTCAACGTAAGAATGGACACCTCAACCTGAAATTCTGGCCTTGGACACTGTTCAGTTCTCAGTTCCGCCAAGAACGTTCACCCGGAGTCAAAGCGTATCAGTCAGAGGTTAAAAATATACCGTTACTACAAACAGTAACATTCCCCAACAAGCACACATATCAGGGCAAGAGGAGAGGGCACAAGCATGAACATCATCATCCAAAGCGGCACGATAGTCACAATGCGGAATCGGAAGGTAATCCACCAAGGCGCTGTTGTCATAGAAGACAAAGCCATAGTCGACGTTGGAAAAGCACACGAGCTGAAACGTAAGTACGGAAGAGGCTACGAGAGAATAGACGCGAAAGGCAAAGTCATAACACCGGGCCTCATAAACACGCATCAGCATGCAGCGATGAGTTTACTACGAGGATACGCAGACGACCTGCCGCTTCAGGAATGGCTGAAAAAATGGATTTGGCCCATAGAAAAACACATGACACCACACGACATCTACGTTGGAGCCCAACTAACAGCCGCAGAATCCATAATGAGCGGAACCACAACCGTCAACACAATGTACCACTACACACCTGAAGAAAACGAGGCAAAAGCCTTCGCAGACGCAGGCTTAAGAGGAGTAGTCGGCCACGTTTGCTTCTCATGGAGAAAAAAAGGAGACAAGAAAGCACTTTCAGACTTGGCTAGGAGCTGGCACAACAAGGTTGACGGACTGATTCGAGCAAGCGTCGACCCTCACGCGCCGTACACTGTCGACCCAGAATACATGAAAGAACTGAAACAAATCAGAACAGAATTGAACAAGAAATATGGCTCCAAAAAAGCGCCGATAATAGGCCACATCCACGTAGCCGAAACAAACGACGAAAAGGACAAACTTCGGAAAGCCTTCAACGTCAACGTGAAAGGCGGACTGATGGAGTACTTGGATTCTTTAGGCGCCTTGGACAAGCATGTAATCGCTGCCCACTGCGTGGCACTCACGAACAAAGACATAGTGGTAATGAAAAACCGCAACGTCAAAGCATCACACAACCCAATCTCAAACCTCAAACTCGCGTCAGGCATAAGCCCAGTGCCCAAAATGCTCAAAGAAGGCATAACCGTCTCGCTTGGAACCGACAGCCCATGCTCAAACAACACGGCAGACATGTTCGAAATCATGAAAACCGCTGCCATTCTGCACAAGGGAACAAACAAGAACCCCACATTAATGCCGGCAGAAAGAGTTTTAGAAATGGCTACAATCGACGGCGCAAAGGCCCTATCATGGGAGAACGAAATAGGCTCGATAGAAACGGGCAAAAAAGCAGACTTGGTGGTAGTAAATTTCACCAAACCACACTTGTGTCCATTGTACAACGAAACAAGCCATCTAGTCTACGCGGCGAAAGGGGCTGACGTTGAAACCGTAATAATAAACGGGAAAATCGTGATGGAAAACAGAAAGCTGACAACACTCAACATCCGAAAAGTCATGGAAATGGCTGAAAAAGCGAAGAGAAACCTTCTTGAAAAGCTGAACGCCAATGTTAAATAGTCAGGTCATAAATCAGCATACGAGAAGGGAAAACCAGATGGAAAATTTCAAAGTAAAAGACACTTCCCTCGCACCTAAGGGGCATTTACAGATAGAATGGGCTTCAAAACACATGCCCGTCCTCAACCAGATAAAAGAAAGATTTAGCCAAGAAAAACCGTTGAAAGGCCTAACCATAGGCGCATGCCTGCACGTGACAAAAGAGACAGGTGTCCTCATTGAAACCTTCCTCGCTGGCGGCGCGAAAGTTGCGCTATGCGGTTCCAACCCGCTTTCCACACAGGACGACGTGGCAGCAGCTCTGGCAGAAAAGGGCGTTCACGTTTTTGCTTGGCGAGAACAGACCACGGATGAATACTACTGGTGTGTGGAGCGAGCAATAGACTACAAGCCAGTGATAACACTTGACGACGGCGCAGACCTCGTCGGCACAATACACAGCAAAAGAACCGAAGCACTGCAGAACATCAAAGGCGGAACCGAAGAAACAACAACAGGCGTCCTACGGCTGAGAGCCATGGAGCAGAAGGGAGCGCTGAA
>PEWI01000208.1 GCA_002779555.1 Candidatus Bathyarchaeota archaeon CG07_land_8_20_14_0_80_47_9
GAAACGTCAAAATAGTTGGTATTTGCATGGAATGTTTCCAGAAGAAAGAGTAGTCAACGGGTCAAACTAGCTTAAAGAGACTGATAGAAGTGTCTTCTATTCTACATGATGCCATCCGTATTCTTCGTAAATCTTCTTGCCTTTTTCGGACACGAGAAAGACAATGAATTTCTTCGACAATTCCTTGTTTTTGGAGAAGGTTATTACACCTATTGCTGTGCTTCTGTGCACTTGAAGGTCTTCTGGTAACTCTATAATATCCATTGTTTGCATGTTCAAGTTCTTGAAGGCATCCCATCCTAGAATTGCATCCACTTTTTTCTTGTTCATTAGAGCCATTAATTCCCCGCATCCATCGGCATAAGCAACCGTATTCTTCCTGATTTGCTCGGCATATCCCGCTTTAGTTGCTAAATCATCCCAGACTCCCGTCAAACAGCCACTTACAGAAACACCAACATTCATTCCTTCTCTTGCCAAGTCAGACATTGACTTTATCTTTTTTGGATTTCTGGTTTGCACAAGAATTGCAGAGGTTCTTGAGCCAAGGCTTCTTCTTGTTTCTTTAAGAACTAATCCCTTCAATTGTGCATGATCAAGTATGAACTCTGAACCGCAAGTTAACAAGTCGCCTTCTTTGGTTTCTGCGATTTCTTCTATAAGGTTTTCAGCTTTTCCGACAGTAAACTCAAATTCTGTTCCGAATTTTGCTTTGAACTCTTCCGCACATCTCTTTATGGGCGGTGCTACTGCACCAGCGGAAAAAACATGGAGACTGTTTTGTTTCGACATATTCTTTCCCACACAAATTCCTCGTATGGATATTTAACTTTGCATTTCTTTGATTTTCTCTTCGACTGCCTTAAGCTCCTTCTTTAGTTCTTCTGCGTAGTTCTTTAGCTTCTCAGTTTTCTCAGCTTTGGTAAGGAAGCGTCTTCTGTAACCTTGCTCGTGTCCATGCATCCGCATCCTCAATAGTCATCGTGTCTTCCATGATGCGTAGCACAACCACATTCATCGTTCATGTCTTGATTCACCTCACTTTTCTTTTAACTATAAAAAGTAAAGTATTTAAACTATCAAGTTTATAGCGTGATACTTACTATTGACAACGAAAGTGACGTGTATGAAGAACAAAAGTGAAGCGGTTTGTTATTGTCCGCTTGAAGGAATCATAGATGTGATTAGCAAGAAATGGGCACTTCTTATTATAAATGCAATCGGGAATTACGGTAGTCTCAGATTTAACAGACTCATAGAAGAACTGCATGGCATAAGTCCCAAGACTCTTGCAGACACGCTGAAACAGCTTCAAAATGAAGGGTTGCTCAAGAGAGAATCATTTGCTGAAATCCCACCTCGTGTTGAATACTCATTGACAGAGGATGGACGAGGGTTGAGAGAAGCAGTTGTCCCTATTCTAAAATGGGCGGCAACGAGGCAAGGCTCAAAAAGAAAAAGGTGCTCCGTAGCCTATAGAGAAATGCCCGCACATAGAATAAGAAATGGAAGCCACTCAAGTTGATAGAACTGGTTCAGCTATAACTTTTCCGCAAAATCAGAAAACTGGATTATTAAGGACTGATGGAAGCGGGCACCCTTCACCCAACCCCGAAATTAAAATAGACGGTTTTTTTGCCTTTTTTGGGTTCAGCTTCCCAGTTTGAGAAATTTAAACGAGATAAGTCACGTATCCCGGGCTACCATAGAACCGCGCGCGCTCTTTCAGTCGTTTGTCGATTTCCTTTCGAATCTCTCCCCAGTCTGCATTGTCTAAGTGTCGGTAATTGAAGTTGAGGTCTATAGACAATCGCAGTATTTCTGGTGAGTAGATGAATGTGAGAGCTGTTCCGCCGTAAAGGGAGAGCCGGTCTGAGAGAAATTTCACAGCCGAAATATCCTCTAGCAGATCCGAGATTCGGCACACTTTTTCAATCTCTTTGGCGCTGAACCCATATTGCAGCGTCAACGCATCCATGTCGTATTTCCTTTTCACTCAGATGCCTCTCAGTT
>PEWI01000078.1:0-609 GCA_002779555.1 Candidatus Bathyarchaeota archaeon CG07_land_8_20_14_0_80_47_9
TGTCACCATTGACCGTGAGTATCGAGGGCAGCCCGATATAAGCCCTATGCAACCTTTCAAGCTCGCAATCATCATCGGACAAGGGCAAAACACGTGAGCTTCCGGTGCTTAGACCTTGTTCTGGGTTTGCAAGAAAGTTTAATATAAGGAGAGAAACAAACTCCCAAGACACAGTCATGAATAGAGAGGTGAAAGAAAAATGGCATCACAGAAATTGCTTGAAATGCTGAACAAGGCCATAGCCAGAGAAATGCAAGTTGCTGTGCAATACATGTGGCAGCACGTACAATGGATAGGCGTCAAAGGCTTCGCAGTTCGCGACGAACTCCAGAGCATTGCGGTGCAAGAGATGAAGCATGCAGAGAAAATTGCTGAAAGACTCTTCTACTTGGGCGGCACACCCACAACGAAGCCAGACCCGATCAACGTTGGGAAAACTCTGAAAGAAATGGTCAAACAGGACATAAAAGACGAAGAAATCGCCATTAAAATGTACAAGCAGATAATCGAGATGGCGCAGAAAGAGGGAGATGTCACAACAGCTTTTATTTTCAAGCAAATCCTAGAGCAAGAAGAAGATCATCACGACACTTTCACAACGTTGTTTGA
>PEWI01000078.1:618-1976 GCA_002779555.1 Candidatus Bathyarchaeota archaeon CG07_land_8_20_14_0_80_47_9
GTCAAAAGCTGACGCTGTTAAACTGCATCTGCGAAATTGGCATTTGAATAGGCATTGGCAGGTTCTTGAGGAGGGCGAAGGAAGACGTCAAGCTCCTTCAACACGTTCCTCTTCTTTTTTATTCATCTGAAGAAAATGATGTGTTCTTCAAAATAGAAAGTACTACTTTGTTCTTTCGTCTTGAAAACTAACATCAGGTTTTGCTTATTCTTCCGCTTTTTCTCCGCCTTCGGCTTCGCCTTGGCTGACAACTTCGGCTTCTGCGAATCTTGTGCTTATCCTCGTTATCTTTATCTTCACGTGGTCGCCTGTTTTCGTGTTCGGTACAAAGATCACTAATCCCTGTATTCGGGCTATGCCTTCTCCTCTGCGGCTTGTTTCCTGAATGTCCACGTCGTATTCCGAGCCAACTTCAACTGGTTTCGGAGTGAATCCGCCTCTTCCTCTGAATCCTCGTCTTTCGCCGAAGTCTCTTTTTTCTTCCATTTGTTTCACCTCTCACATTTCGTTAACAAAAAACTTCCGATCGACAATTCTGTGGCGTGCTCTACTCGACTGTCAGTTTTCCGAATTTCCCCACGTTTAACTGTATCTCTCCCCTGAAGCTTGAGACGTAGCCGTTTTCCACTTTCACCATGTTGTCGACGTTGACCTTGTCTATCTGCTCGTTCCACAATGTCATCTTTATGGTGCCTGTTTCGTCACCGATTATCGCAGATGCAACCTTGTACGTTTCATCCTTGAACCTCGACAGAACTTCGCGTGCATCGGATTTTTCCATAACCTTGCCTTCAACAGTGACATTTCTCATTTTGTCTCGCAGTTCTTTAATTTTCAATTTTACCCTCTCGTCTACGCCATCCTTTCCGCGACGGCGAACTTCCCGCTCACCGACCGAATCCTTACTTTGACACGTTCACCTATCTTGCTCCCTGAAACAAAAATCAGGTAGCCCTGTATTCTCGCTATTCCGTCGCCTCTGCTTCCGATGTCGTCAATGACAACTTCCATTTCCTGATTCTCTTTCACGGGTGCTGATTGGATAAAAGGTCTGCTCGGACGGAACCTTCTGTTACTTCCAAACCTTCTTGGCTTTCTAGGTGCATTTTTCGTTTTTTCCGGTAGCCTTCTGGGCATGTCGCGTTTTCGTCCTTATCGCGGAGCCAGCCTTTCACCATAGTAACCCATGTGCCCAGCTTGTGACACTTGAGCTTCGGTAAGGCTAGTTACATGCAGAAAAGCCCTTCAACCATATAAATTTTGCCTACCTACTGGCACTGTCTCTAAATCGTCTCTAAACTGTCATTTTTGTCTCGAAATCCAAGGATTTACGGCAAGAGACCGATGTTAAACGTGCA
>PEWI01000100.1 GCA_002779555.1 Candidatus Bathyarchaeota archaeon CG07_land_8_20_14_0_80_47_9
TTTGTGACGACGCTCGTGCCGTGTGCCGCGCGCACGGTCATAATACTTGGTTTAGTGGGTCGGTTTATCGGCATTCAGTGGGCCTTGGCCCTCTATGTCTTTGACCTCTTCGTCATCTTCGCGCTCGGGCGGTTGGCTTTCAGAGTCATGCCAGGTGAGCCAACCGCTCTGATCATGGAGATGGCTGATTACAGGATGCCGCAGCTTAAGACGGTGTTGAAGGAGACGTGGTTCAGGCTGGCCGAATTCATAAAAATAGCCTTTCCACTGATAATCGTTGGGAGCCTCGCGATAAAGGCCGCGGATGTTTTTGGCTTGTTGAACCCTGTTGCAAACCTGCTCAGCCCCGTCACTGTTACGTGGCTCGGATTGCCGGTCATCACGGGCATAACGCTCATATTCGGTGTGCTGAGGAAGGAACTGTCGCTGATTATGCTCGCCACCCTTCTGGGAACAACGAATTTTGCGCAGGTTTTGACGCCGGTTCAGATGGTCGTCTTCACCTTGGTGGCAATGTTTTACATACCCTGTATAGCGACCATCTCCGCTCTGGTCAGAGAGTTTGGCTGGAAGAAGGCCCTATTCATAACCCTGTTTGAAATAGCCTTTGCAATAATTCTTGGCGGAGTCGCATTAAGACTGTTGACGTTGGTCACCTGAGCGCGGCGTTTCCTCTATTGCTTTCGCCAGCGATGATTTTTGTAATCCCCAATTCGGCGATTCATCAACGCACGTGCTATCTGGGAGTGATTCAAGAAAGAAGTGAGCAATTTAAACGAGAGTTTAAATCTACCCGACCTCACCACTCAAAATCCTTAGCGCGTGCTAATGTCCGCGGTCATGGTGAAATACAATCCCTTCGCGAAGGAGTTGGAATGAAGAGAATAGCCGAGCAACATCCACTCAAAGAAGCCTCAAGAATCACCGAAACACTTCGCAGGCTTGGATTCGCGCGCTGAATTGATTAATTCTCTGGCTAACCTCCACATGAAGAATCCGATGGCACTGACAATGAAGGATATGACTGTAAAACTATCTACTCTGATCCATGGTGTAAGATGGGATAGACCGAAAGACAACCAGTATGGATGAGTTAATTGTACAAGCACTCCGTAAACCCATCCAAGAAAACCGTACAAGAAGAGCAGTTCTCCAACAACCTTGACAAGAATGAACTTGAGAAGTCCTGTCATGCACAACATCACTCATCAATGCCTTGAAAGAGAAAAAGAGGCACTCTCATAAACATTCGCCTGTTGCGGTACTGTTAAGTTAAGTTACCCAATCGTTCACATTAAAGAATCGGAATAAACCATAAGTCTTCATTGCGAAAGACCGAGAGGAACGCTCTAACTGAGTTATTGCGTTTCGACTTGGAGCTGTTCTTCAATGTGAATTTGTTTGAGACCGTCCTGTTTTAGAGCGTAATACTCTCTCTGCAACCGCGAGTAACGCAAGACACCAACAGTGAAAACCGAAACCCCAATGAACGAAGTGATTTCATACAGCAAATCCGTTAACGGATCTGGGTACAAAGTGTGATCCGCAAGATGAAGACTGCCACTGACTGCAAAGAACAATGTGCTTATCAGAATTGGTAACCAGAGTCTTTGCTGAGTTTTCAGCAATTCAGGAGACCTGTGAAGTATTGCTAGCGTCTTTAGAGCATAGAAACTTCCTAAACCACCGAAAACTAGGTAAACCACGCCACCGACAATATGCACTAACTCGTACAATGGCATTTTCCTCCTGATACGTTGAGACAGTGTTCAAATCGCAGAGTTCAATCGATGTCGTCAACATAAATCGTTTATGAAGAACCAATAAGGATTTGCAGTCACCTTGCTGTGAGTTGGGTTGGTTAATGATTTTTCTGTTGACATCGCATGAGAAAACGAGACTACTACCGAATTGAAACCATT
>PEWI01000257.1 GCA_002779555.1 Candidatus Bathyarchaeota archaeon CG07_land_8_20_14_0_80_47_9
TTCTCTGACAAGTTTTCACACAGTCTCAACACGCATGCGCGCCAGTCATGTTAAGCATAAGTGCGAGCAACTGGGCCCCAAGTTCGGCTTCAAGCTACTTCACGCTGACGTGGAACAGGGTTGGTTACGTGCTTGCGGTCGGCGCATCTGTCCAGGCCGTGCTGAGCCTCACCGTTTCATCGAGCATCAGCGGAGTCACAAGTTTCAGCTTCAACATAATCATCACAGCAACACAATAAGAGTGCAAGTATACGCAGTGAAGCATTATTCCTACAAATGTTATCCAAGACTGATGTAACTGGATTACTATTGAGTATCTCATGTTTCTCTTTTTTTGATTACCCTGGTGCGCGCTATTCCGGTTGGGTTTTAAACAACGGTTTGGCCGCTATTTAGCCATGTCAGCGTCTTGTTTTATTCCAATTTGATGTTCTCTTACGATTGCTGCCGTAGCGAAGATTATGGTAAATGCAGTCAGGCTTAGAACGATTGGGGTTAGGCGTATGCCCCATGGGGTGTAGTTTAGGAGCAAGCCTATTATGGGGACAAGGGCTATGCTCATGCCGAGGCTCAGGGCGACTCGCTCGATTGTGTCCAAGTTCTTTTCGGTTGTTCCGAGAGAATGCGCCAATGCACGTGCGAAGGGGAGGGTTTGTGGAAACAGAGCTTTTATGAAGGCGTAGCCTGGTAGCCACAGGATGTATACTATTCCTAGGGCGTATCTTGCGTAGACTAGTGGGAAATCATCTTCGGGCACGACGAAGACAATTAGCGTCGTGGCCAACGTGAGTGTCATGGTTATCCAGTACCAGACGGCGTGGTTTGAACGTAGGTAGCTCCTGAACTTTTCTGGGGTTGGCGTTTGGGGCGGTTTGAGACGAATTTTTTCTTCTTGCTGCAGGTGCATTATTCGATTTAGTATTTCCTGTTTGGATTTTGATGACAGTGCCTGTACTTGGTCGACTAGTTGTTGAACATTTTCTGGTTTTGCTATTTCAACAGTGCGGATTATTTGTCGGTCCAGTGCGTCTTCGGCGGGTTTTTTGGGCAATTGTGTTGGCTCCTTGGCTATCGGCTTGTAAGTTCTGTGAAGATTTTAGGGTTTATGCTTCTATGTTAACGTTGTTTCGTTGTTGTAAGAAAGAGCGTGTCCAGTGGAGGCACGCGTGGTTGCAGAATTTTGGTCTGCATAGAATCCAGACGTGCCTTCAAGTTCGTCGCTGTGCAGAATGTGGGTTGTAAGCGTGCTGGTCTTCGTGTTTCTTTGCGCTTTATGGGCTGATTATGATGGTGATTATTCTTATTGCCACTGTTGTAAGGAAGAGTGTTGAGAGGGAAAAGCCTGGTGGTGTGATGAGTGCAGCTTCTGGTTTTTTTAGAAAGGTCTTGTCTTCTTATTGCTGGATTTCTTCTGGTGTTGGTAGGCTCATGTCTACATTTTTGGGTATGTAGATTTTGCTTGTTCCGGGGTTCTTGAAATATTTTGGTGGTAGGTGGCTTTGCCTTGGTATTTGAGTTCGGTTAGTATCTGGTTTAGGTCTGTTAGTGACGGAGTTATTGTGTGGTCTAGCAGAGCTTGTTTTACGTATTTTTCAGAGGCTATGTAGAAGGTTAGTGCCCCCAGAAGGTGAGGCCTAGGCCTATGAAGGCTAGGATTGAAGATGTGTAGATGATGGAGAAGGCTAGGGCGATTAAGCCTAACGCTAACAGAAACCAGCTGACTAGTTTTGTTGGAGTGATTTTATGAAGAACCGAAGTTTTGTCTGGTTTCATTTTAGCTTCCCACGGAGTTTGTGTGAATGGGCGAATAATAACCTTGATTTCCAATTTTATGTTGGGTTAGTTTGTTTTCAAGGTCGGTGTAAGTTACATACCAGCACTATCTTAATGCTGAAGGCGTGTGCGAACAAAGGTTAAGAGTTGCCTGATTGCTTG
>PEWI01000033.1:0-3339 GCA_002779555.1 Candidatus Bathyarchaeota archaeon CG07_land_8_20_14_0_80_47_9
GCCCATACACGGTTGGATTGCCAACAGAAACCATTTGAAGCACGTTGATGACTACGTACAGGGCTGCAAAAACAGCCGTCAAAGCCAAGTCTCTCGTGTCAAACTTCACTCTTTCACCTCCAACTCCCGGGGTTTGTAATGGCGGAACGGGTGGAGGCCCACTCACCCGCCAACACTTTCTATGCACAACAACTCTTGACTATTAAAGGTTACTCGGAACCTACTTGTTCGCAGCAGCGGCTTCGGTTGCCTCCTTCGTTCTCGTGTCGGCCATAATGGTCAAGCCTTCCGCCGACTCTGCCTTCTCTGCGCCAACTTCCACGCTCACCCCTTCACGAAGAGCACCCTCCTTGTTGGGGTATAGCAAGTCTTGTGGGGGAGGAGGCACGTTCAGGATTGTTGACATGAGGTACATGGCCGTGAATGCATGCTGGTAGATTCTCCGTAGGATATTGGGCACTTTGGTTTCAGGGTCAACTTCTAGGGTTTCGCCTGTCTTCATCCTTGTCCGTCAAGTTTGCTGTGCCTTCTACTTCGAACTTGACAATGCTCGGTTTGGTTGTCAGAAGCAGGTTGAAACCCACAACCGCCATCTGGCTTTCGCGTCCTCTCTCCTCAAGCTTCACTTTAGCATCGAAGTTGACTGCGCCGCGCGCGCAGATGGTTAGCGCTGGTTTCATAACCTCCGTAATTAGCCTCGCCCCAAACCGATTTTTGCCTTTTGTGTGTAGCACAACGCTACATACACTATTGCGCGGTGGAAATACAGCTACAGCAACTGAAGCAGGTACGCTACAAGAGTTGAAGCTGCCACCATAAGCGAGATTATCACAACCACTTGGCGTTCGGTCAAACGGCGACGATAAGTGATCACCGTGATCAGGCTCCTTCTGTGATCTGAAGACAGCTTTTCTCCATCAAAAGAAACCTTCGCTTTGGCCCTTGAAAAGAAATACGTCAACAGAATCAACGAGGAATTGAAAATGTAAGGCATCACCGACACTATCAGGTCGGTTTTCAAATCTGAGATAACTGCAAACGAAGCCAAAGTTATCCCTATGGCAAATGAGCCTGTGTTGCCAACGAAAATCCTGCCTCGAAAATTGAAAAAGGCCAGCAAGAGCCAAACGATCAGCGGGCCATACAGAAGAACCGCGTTCGGCCTCGAGATGGCCATCAACCCGATCATGACTATCGATGGGCACACCGTTTCCAAACCGTTCAATCCGCCAAGCTGATTCACAGTGTTCGTGATTATAGTCACCAACAGCGGAAGGATTATGAAGTAGTAGTAGATGCCGAAGTCTATGGTTCCAAACAGGAAAGTTGTCATGGTAGTGCGCAGTTCAAGTCTTGTGGCCAATGAGATCAGCGGTATGACGGCTATTAGCGGAAAGAAAGCCTTGTAACGCCATCGCAAATCCATCCAATCATCAAGCAGGCCCATGAAGCCTCCGAACAGAATGCAAACAGCCAAAGTAAGCGGCGGGGAGACACCGTTTGAAACCTTGATGATGTCAAAGAAGTATACGAGAAAAAGATATACGACGCTGACCAGAACGTAGATGACGCCTAAACCGTTGGGAACTAAAGGCTTGTTTGGCTTGTGCTGGTCAGGGACTTTCGGGAACAACGTCTATCTTTCCTTACCCAGTGGGATACTTGATCTCGTAAAGGCATACCAATGGAATGAGTCCGCCGTATTTGCTACTAGCATCTGATGGGGTAAGAGTCAACCCGGCAATGTATGCTGGTACAAAGTATTGCGGCACGGGGTTTACCGCTCCAGTAGTGGGGTTTACCGCTCCAGTAGCGTTGCCTGCGTCTGGGTCAATCACTCTCTGCGCGTTACAATATAAGGTTCTTGCCCAAGTCATCAGCTGATAAATTGTCGTGTTGTAGCCCCGCTCATTCCATGCCCAATTACCTGGCCAATAGGTTGTCGTGTTGACATATTCCCCGAATGTGCTCTCATCAGTCCAATCCCATCCAGACCAGTCCGACTTGAGTGCGCTCTGTCCGGAAATCTTGGCCATCCACGTCCATTTTCCCTCGTCTCCGTAGCCAGCCTCAGTTACAGCAGTTCCGCTCGTCGATGAGCTTAGACCTAAGGTCGTGAACACAAGAATGTATTTCGCATTGTATATCTTAAGCATCTTCACTGACTCAGCCTCGTTGGCCATGAACGTGAAGCCTATGTTTTCGATTGAAGTGTTGTTTATTGTGGCGTTGTCGGCAAGCGACGTCACGTTTCCAAGTATAGCTAACCAGTTCCCGTAATCCCACCACGCGCATACAACCGTGCCTGAATTGAGGTTGCTTCTTGTCCAAACCAGCATATCAATCCATTCCCGCACAGGCTCCTGAGGGGAAATTGGAAGACTGCCCGCAGTGATGGTGATTGGAGCATAAGATTGGGTCACCACCTTGGGTATGCCTCCCGACTGCGGCGAGATAGCAAAGTTTGTCATCAAGATCAGAAAAACCATGAAAACGGCGGTTCCGCTAAATTCCTTTCCAACATGTTCGAGCCCCAACTTCTTTTTAGACACAATCTTGCTTGGCTCCTTCAGCAATGTTACGAACGGTTTCAGAACTCCTATCGTTCCTACCGCTGCTAGAAGGCTGAACGCTGGCGCCAAAATGAGAAGCAGACGCACCATTGAGGAACCGAAATAAAGGGCTGTCAAACCGAAGAGCAACAGGAACAAATTCTTGTCAGTTGGATCTCTCAAGACGAAGTAAAAGCTGACTGCAAAGAACACTATCATTATGCCGAAATCGTAGTACATGGAGCCCCAAGATGATATTCTGTGTTCAGCCACGGACTCTATGAGCGGAGAAACTGCGCGCACTAACGGGTCTATAACCGAAAGAAACTTCCCAGCAACGCTCTCTATACGGCCCATTCGCCAAAGCAAGACAAAGGAACCTGCCAATCCTCCCAACAGCAGCGCCATGAATGTTGCCTTTGCTCTTAGCGAGACCAAGTAGGGAAGAATCTCGAAAAGGCAAAGCAAAGCAAATAGCCCAGCTACTGGCAAAACAGCAGCAGCCGTAAGGTATCCTGTCGTAATGTAAGGAGCGTTTATGGCAATTAACAGGCCCAATCCGAAGGTTATGCTGTAGGACAACAGAATGCGCCGCCTGTATCTTCTCAACAGAAGTAGGACAAAAACAAAAAGCACAGCAAGCCCGATAGGATAATACGATGCGCCCCATCCAAGAACAAAGTACGCCAAAGCAGCGGCGGAACCGATTGAATACTTTATAGTCGAGCCAACGGGCCTATCTTCCTCAATAGCTCTCAGAAACAGTAAACTGAACAATATAAGTGTG
>PEWI01000033.1:3521-8516 GCA_002779555.1 Candidatus Bathyarchaeota archaeon CG07_land_8_20_14_0_80_47_9
CATCAAGTCGATATTAACACCCAAGAAGGAGACTATGTCGTAGAAGAATGCCGCAGTCATCGCCAGACTTGGGTATGTAATCGCCATGTTTATGCCGTCTGGATACCAGCGCTGCTTGTTAATCCATTGGGTTGGCCAGTAAGGCGAAACTAAACCGTGTTCAACCATATATTTTGCAAGGCTGTATTGATGGTAGGGGTCAAACTCGGACAGATGCATCGTTCCCGTCTGAATCTCCCAGCGCATCGGGAAAATACGCACTGTGAAGGCAATAAAAAGGATTAGAAGTAACGCTGAAAAAGTGATCATCGAGTCGTGACTGATCTTGAGCCGAAGCTTTCCTACACTTTTCAGAGCATTAACAGCACGCTCTTTCGTGAAAACATTCCCAAGCTTCATCTTTGCGCCATCTCTCCTACACAAATTATTGAAGTGTTTTATTTCCCTTGCGGTGAGCTAATAGGATTCCAGTGTCTAGCATGACGTACATTATTCATATATACTTTACTAGAAATGTTTTCCACGAAGAGAGAAATGCAACTTTCACTCTTGCTTTACGGCGTGCGTCATCACCCATGGACTTACGCTCGGCATCTCCCTCAGTCTGAACAGTCTTTCCATCTTGGCAGAAAGAGGCACCAAGGAGTTCTCCGAGGTTCGGTTGAACAGCAACTAGTTGAAGCCCTATTTTCTGACAAGCTTAAAGCCAACCTTGCGCAGTTCGTTCGCTATCTCATCGTACGAGTGCATGTAGTTTTTTCCCTGCAAGTTCCTGAGCTTCGACTTTAAGCTCGCCTTGTTGCCAAATGAGAAAACCAGCGTGCAACCGTTTTTCAGGATTCTGCTGCACTCGACTAACACGGTGTCCGATTCTGGTATGTAGTCAATTACTTCAATCATAAACGCTGCATCAAGAATATCCTCTTTCAAAGGGATTTCTCACATCAGCCAGAACAACGTTCACAAGCCTGTTCTTGAACCTCAGCCTCCTAAGTCCAGGCAAGTCAATGTCAATCGCCACAACCTCCACATTCTTTTCCGCAGCAAGCAACGAGAATTTGCCTGCACCGGCTCCAAGGTCACCGACCAGATGACATTCTGAGAAGTTGATTGATTTTAGGAAGAACGCCATCTCCACATTTGTCAGGTAGCTGCCATCTTGGTTCTGGTGGCTGTTTCCCAAAAAGTTTCAGGGACATCATCTTTCACGTTGCCTTGGCCCATTGACAACCAGCTCTTACTTCACAGTCAGTCTCTTGTACCCATATTCTTCAGGGTCGTAGAATGGGAATGCCACTATCCTTGCCTTGGCCGTTTTGTCGCGAATCTTCACGCCTACAACGTTACCTTCTTGAGAGTTGGATACCTGAATGTAAGCCATTCCTATGCCGATTTTGAGCAGTGGTGAGTATGTCCCGCTTGTCAACACTCCAATCTTTTCGCCTGCCTGATCGAAGACTTCCATTTTTGGTCGCGGTATGCCTTGGTCAACCATGAGGATTCCGACACGTTTGCGCTTGACGCCTTCAGCTTTCTGTCTCTGCAGAACGTCCCCTCCTATGAATTTTTCTTTCTGCAGCTTGACCACGAAGCCTAAGCCTGCCTCTAGCGGGGTTGTGTTTTCATCCATATCGTTCCCGTAAAGGCACAATCCAGCCTCAAGCCTCAAAGTGTCTCTTGCACCCAGCCCGCACGGTTCTATTCCGAAGGTTTTGCCTGCCTCAAGAATGCTGTTCCACAGTTTCACCGCGTTGTCAGGTCTTGCCAGAGAGGCATTCCAGATGAAGACTTCAAAACCATCTTCGCCTGTGTAACCTGTTCTGGACAGAAAAACCTCTACATCTGCTAGACGCGAATGATCACACTTGAACCGCCCAATCTTGCTGAGATCTTCAGTGGAGAATTGCTGCAGGGTTCTCTCAGCGTTTGGACCTTGAACTGCGAACATTGCCACATCGTTTGAGATGTCTTCGATTTTCACATCGAAGCCTGTAGCATTTTTGACCAGCCAGTTGTAGTCTTTTTCGCGGTTGCTAGCGTTGAAAACCACCAAGAACTTTGCAGCTTCCAAGCGGTACACAACGAAGTCGTCTAGTATGCCGCCTTTCTCGTTGCACATGACTGAGTATTGCGCTCCGTTAGGCGACAGTGTTGAAACGTTGTTTGTGATAACGTGGTTTAGAAAGCGTTCAGAATCAGCGCCTGTGACCATAACCCGTCCCATGTGAGAGATGTCAAAGATACCAACGCTGTTGCGAACAGTCAAGTGCTCAGGTATTATGCCCTTGTACCAAAGCGGCATTTCAAAACCAGCAAACACCGTCAACTTCGCTGTCTGCCGATGTACATCATAAAGCTGGGTTCTTATAGTCCTTTCCGTCAAACGCCTTTCCCCCCACAAAAAGCCTACCTTATGGGTTTCACGTCTACATTAATAGGTATAAGCGCAAGTTTCTTCCCGCATTTCGGGCACTTCCCATCGTGCTGATGCAGAACCTCATCAGGAGGCTTCAATTCGGCACCTTGATACAAAACATGTCCACAACCTTGACACACTACGCGCTGAGGCACAACAATACACTCCACTGGGCAGTAAGGAAAGTAAGCGTCCATGACATATTTATTGATTGCTCAACCGAAACGCCGAGCGGACAATGCTGCAGGAGCGAAACGCTCCCGCGACACGATTATCCAATGAAAGAAACCGCGAAGATACTCAGTCAACCAGCCAGAATCTTCCTCAAGAAAGCCAAGCATGCTCACGACTTCCCAGAGCTCAATCAATACAAGGACCTTAGGCAGCCCAAGAGACCATCATCTTACTGTGCACGTTTGTGGCAGAAACTCTTAATTCAGCCCGCATCGCTTACCTCTGAGAAGCAATTCCCCACTGCACTAGTGTGGCTTGTACTCGCATGGAAAAGTACACATTTGTCATTACTGAAAAGCCTGATGCTGCCCGCAGAATAGCCTTAGCCCTTGACATCAAAGAAAAGCCAAAGAAAATGGAAGAAAACGGAGTGCCCTATTACGTGGCAGAACGGGATAGAGAGATTGTTGTTGTCCCGGCGCTGGGGCACCTATACACGGTTGCCGAAGAAAGAAAGGGAAGAAGCCAGTACCCAGTTTTCGATTTCAAATGGGTGCCAAGATACGTCGCAGAAAAGAGCGCACGCCAAGTCCGCACATGGATCGACGCCATTGCAAAATTGGCAAGGAACGCTGACGTGTTCATTGACGCATGTGACTATGACATTGAGGGAAGCATTATCGGATACTCCATACTGAAATACGCGTGCGACGGCAAAGATCAAATGTCAAAACGCATGAAATATTCCACACTGACCAAAGAAGAACTGGAGAAATCGTATGCTGAACCGTTGCCGCATCTGGATTTTGCACTCATCGAGGCTGGACTCGCCAGACACGAGGTTGACTGGCTTTTCGGTATAAACCTTTCACGAGCCCTGACAGTGGCCGCAAAGGACTGGAGTGGAAAATACACGACGCTGAGCACAGGAAGAGTGCAAGGACCTACTCTGAAATTCGTTGCAGTACGAGAAAAGGCCATCAGAAGTTTCGTGCCCACACCATACTGGGAGATCACAGCGGAAGTCGAAATAAACGGAAAGGTTTTCGAAGCTCAATACGAAAAGGAGAAAATTGAAACCAAACATGAAGCAGACGCCGTTCTGAACGCCTGTGAGACCAAAGATGGAAAGATCGAGAAAATTGAGGTTAAGCAATTTCAGCAACCGCCGCCACTGCCATTTGACTTGGGCGCTCTTCAAAGTGAAGCCTACAACCTCTTTGGATATACGCCAAGCCGCACGTCCAAAATCGCCCAGTGTCTATACCTAGACGCTCTGATTTCTTACCCGAGAACCAGCAGCCAAAAACTTCCGCCAGCGATAAACTACGAAGCAATACTGAAAAACCTAAGCAAAGCCTCCCAATACCGAAGTCTCACCGCAAGACTTCTCGCATGCCCAGAACTGAAGCCGAGAGAGGGAAGCAGGGAAGATCCTGCGCACCCTGCTATTTATCCTACTGGAGACCTGCCAGCGAGAGTTCTCGAAGATTCTGAAAGGCGCATTTGGGACCTCGTCATCCGAAGGTTCATGGTCGTCTTTAGCGAACCAGCACTAAAGCAAAGCATGAAAACCCACATCAACATCAACGGACACCGTTTCCTCTTGAACGGGAGGCGAATCCTCAAGGAAGGGTGGATGCACTTCTACGAGCCCTACGTGAGGTCGGAAGAGATGATTCTGCCTCCGATGGAAGAAGGACAAACAGTCACTGTCAAGAAGATGATGCTAATCAACAAGTTCACCAAGCCCCCGTCACGATACAATCCAAGCAGCATACTCAGAAAAATGGAAGAAACGGAAATCGGCACAAAGGCAACAAGAGCGGAAACAATACAGACGCTCTACGACAGGAAATACGTTCAAGGCGAAAAATTGACTGCAACCGACCTCGGCCTTGAGGTTCTGGAAGTCATGGAAAAATACTGTCCAACTGTTGTTTCGATAAAGTTCACGAGAGAACTGGAAGAAAAAATGAACAGAATCCAGACAAACAACCAAAAGAAAGAGAAAGTTCTGGCGGAAGCTCTGGAAATCCTCAAGCCAGTAGTTGAAAAGTTGAAAAAGAACCAGAAAGTGATCGGGGAGCAATTAAGCGAAGCAATTAGAAAATCGAGAACAGACGAAAGAATCATCGGATCCTGCCCAGTATGCAAGACTGGAGAATTGGCGGTGCTGTATTCGCGAAAAACGGGGAAACGCTTCGTCGGCTGCACAAACTACTTCAAAGGACTTTGCAAAACATCATTCCCGCTCCCGCAACGAGGCGTCATAAAACCGCTCGCGAAAGGCTGTCGGGGATGCGGTTGGCCCACAGTGCAAGTATTGGCAAGAGGAAGACGCGCGTGGACTATATGTTTCAATCCACGGTGCCCGCTGAAAGAAGGAAGGGAGAAAAAGGAAT
>PEWI01000180.1 GCA_002779555.1 Candidatus Bathyarchaeota archaeon CG07_land_8_20_14_0_80_47_9
GTGAGCAACGTCATAAACAAGCTTCAACCCAAACCTCTCAGCGCCTTCCTTGAAAACCTGCTGAAAGCTCTGTCTAATCCAATGCATGATCGTCTGGCGATTCACAAACGCATAGTTAACCGCGCAAGCCATCGCCTGATAATAGTCCTCTGCCTCCTGGCTCTTCCCAGGCGCACACGCCAACTCCCTGTCAGGCAGAACAATCTTGTACCGTTGCACCGCCCTTTCCATAACTCGCAGATAGTCTGAGCAAATTTGATGGCCGAAACCGCGACTGCCACAATGAATCATGACAGTAACCTGCCCCTCATGGTCAATCCCGAAAGTCTTGGCCGTCTTCGAATCGCAGATTCTGTCCACTTTCTGAATCTCCAAGAAATGGTTTCCAGAACCCAAGGTGCCGATCTGCGTCAACCCCCGATTCTTCGCCGTTGCCGAAACCTTATCGGGATTCGCGTTCTTCATGCAGCCCAGCTCTTCACAGTGCTCTGCGTCTTCAGGCCAACCCAATCCTTGGTCGATAGCATTTTGAACGCCTTCCGTGACCAGCCTGTCCAAGTCGTGAAAAGTCACTTTGAAGTCTTTTCGACGACTTCCAAGCCCGGACGGAACATTGTCGAAGATGACATTTGTCAGTTGCACAATCTTCGGCCTTATGTCCTTCTCGGAAAGATTCGTGGTAAGCAAACGAACCCCACAGTTTATGTCGTAGCCAACCCCGCCGGGGCTGATCACGCCCTCATCATAGTCTGTTGCCGCCACTCCGCCTATTGGAAAACCGTAGCCCTCGTGTCCATCTGGCAAGGTTATGGAGTACTTGTAGATACCTGGCAAACATGCAACGTTCACGCATTGTTGAAGAGTTCGATCAGTCTGCATCTTGCTCAACAGGTTCTTGTCCGAGAAGACCATGCCTGGAACTCTCATGGCTTGCTTGTATTGGGGAATGCGCCATGCGTAATCGTTGACTTTTTCGAGCGGAATCTTCTCTGTAGGATGGCGACCCTCTTCTTGACCCATTTTTGACACCTAATCACAAGAGAAGATGAAGCGACAATATAAACGATTTTGGCGTCAAAACCAAAACAGTCTCATCGTGAAGCCAGACCA
Organism: Candidatus Bathyarchaeota archaeon CG07_land_8_20_14_0_80_47_9; assembly: GCA_002779555.1. Taxonomy (GTDB): domain Archaea; phylum Thermoproteota; class Bathyarchaeia; order Bathyarchaeales; family Bathycorpusculaceae; genus 20-14-0-80-47-9. The sequence goes on from PEWI01000180.1 coordinate 1,111, forward strand.
TATTTCTGAACGAAATCCACAACGCCCCGCACGCTGTGTGTGAGGACCGTATCACCCAGAATCGGATGAACCTTAACGTACTCCAAGGCTTCTCGAACCGCCGCATCCCTTTCAAATATCCGCTTACCTATGGATTCGAAACTTTCACCGTTGTCTAACCCTTGCTTCGCAATCTCCGCCCACAGCTTAAGCTGCTGCACATACGTCTCCAGTTTTCCAGCCGCGTCACACGCTCTGCCGAAATGACTGTAAAACAGGTTCACAGGCTTTAGGCTCAACAGCTTACCCAAAGAAGCCAAGGCAACGTCTAGCCGAAACGGCGCAGGCGTCGTCGGCACAACCACATCTACCCCACCTAGATAGATGCCAGCAGCGTCTCCAGTGAAGATTCCTTGACTCGACAGTTCATAATAGCTTTGATGATGTGAAGCATGCCCAAGCGTCTCCACAACTCTTAGGCTTACTCCGTTTCCAACGTCGAAAACAGTCCCATCAGCCGCTGCCAGAATACTGTCTTCAGGAACAGGTTCAGGCTCACCGTACAATTCAGTTATGCTTCCGAGAACCATCTTTGACTGTTCCCAAAGCTTCTCAGGATGAACCAAGTGAGGCGCGCCTCTGGGGTGAACGATGACCTTAGCGTTAGGCAGATGCTTCAGCAAAGTTCCAACTCCTCCAGCGTGGTCAAGGTGGACGTGGGAAACCGCAACGTAGGCTACATCTTCAAGCTTCACGTTCAACTGTTTCAAGCCTGCAAGCAGGTTAGGCACAGAAGACGTTGGGCCCGTCTCAACCATTGCCACTCGCTCACCTTTCAAAACGTAGCTTGCGATGA
>PEWI01000130.1:0-4588 GCA_002779555.1 Candidatus Bathyarchaeota archaeon CG07_land_8_20_14_0_80_47_9
CTTCGAAGAAACGAATTTCAAGCATTTTCCTGTACATCTTGATAAGATTATCCTTTGGCAAGTTCAGTGTCAATTTTCGCGCGTTCCTTGACATTTCGGTTCACATGTTATAGACCTTGATGCTTTTATACTATTTCACGATTGTTGATACTCAAAAAGAAGGATGCTAATGATCCGAAACAAGATCATTGCCACTGCCTTTCTATGCTGGGTGGGTGCTCTCGCCTTCCATTCCCCCGCCCATCCATCTGTGGGCGCGGAGAGTATCGAGGGCAACTCCAGTCTTCTTAAATACGAAGTGAAAGACGTGTTCGTTGGAAACCTCATGCAGGAAGTCGAAATCAACAACCCGTCGGACTACGAAGTGACTGGCGGAGAACTCTTCATTCCAGTAATCAAGAATGAGACTGCCCGCCACTTTGCCGTGCTTTACAATGTCTCCTCGGAGATCGGACCGCCGACGTTTCTGATTGATTAGTTTGGCAACACATATGCACACTGGAACAACGTAGCCATCGAGCGAAAAGAGAATCTCGCTGTCGAGATGAAATACCACGTGCTTTCTTTCGGCATTCGCTATTTGGCTGATTCAAACATGGTGGGCGACTACGACAAGAACTCGGACATCTACAAGAAATACACGCAGCCGGAAGAACTTGTGCAGTCCGACAATCCAGAACTGGTCTCAAAGGCTCAAGACATCACCAAAGGCGAAAATGACACACTCAAAAAAGTCTTCAAAGTATATGACTTCGTAATCAGGCACATGCACTACATGACTCAAGATGAGGAAAGAAGAGCCATGTGGGCTTTAGAAAACAAAACCGGAGACTGTTCAGAGTATTCTTACCTTTTTGTCGCTTTGTGCCGTGCTGTGGGAATCCCAGCAAGAATTCAGGTTGGCTTTGCCTTCAGCTCCACTAGCGAGACCATTGAAGATGGGCACATGTGGGCTGAGTACTACTTGGGGAATTATGGTTGGGTGCCTGTAGACGCCACGTGGCGAGACTTCAACACGTTGGACAGACGCCACTTTACCTCCATGTCAAGCATTCCAGAAATCATACCTTACGCAAACTATCTCTTCAACAGCACCAAAGATTCAGAACTGACTGACAAACAGACCGTCACTTTGAAACCTCTCTCTCCAGATGCTTTTGACGGGAGTCTGTTTCCAGAAAACGTGTTGACGACCGCTCGAAGTGTCCAACAAGCTGAGCTTTCAGTGTTTCTAGCAGAAGCTTTGGGAGCATCCTTGATTTTCCCACCTGACGCTGAAAAGGCGGATCAAGCTATCTTCGCAAGCCAGATCCGGCTGCAAGACGCGATTGACCGATGGGAATCGAATCAAGAGGTTGCTCAGCTGAATGTAACTGACGCTCTCAAAACCAGTGATGAGGCACTTCAACGTGCAAGTATGCTTGTCTACAAGGCATCTGCCGCACTCATTAGCATTGTAATCATAATTATGCTCGTTGCTTTGGCCCTCATAGGTCGATACCAAATGCCGTGTGAAAAGAAGCCTTTGACAAGGCAGAGCGCCAGCATAAACCATATACGAGCAGACACGGTAGATTGAGTATCAAACAGAAATAACCGTCTCAAGAGCCGCTGCCAAAATTCTTGGTGAACCAAATGCAGAAGTCATATTCAAAGCTACTGGGCATCGTTGGAAAGCCCAACACTGGCAAGTCAACCTTCTTCAGCGCTTCCACGCTGGCGCCGGCGGAGATTGCAAACTACCCATTTACAACGATAAAGCCGAACAGAGGAATCGGCTACGTGCGTACGCCATGCGTGTGCAAAGAATTCAACGTCAAAGACGCACCGCTGAACTCCGTGTGCCTCGACGGCATAAGATTGATCCCCGTTCAGTTCATTGACTGCGCTGGTCTTGTTCCCGGCGCTTGGGAAGGAAGAGGCCTAGGAAACCAGTTTTTGGACGAGGTCAGAAAGGCAGATGCGCTGATTCACGTCGTTGACGCTTCAGGAGGAACCGACTGCGAAGGCCGACTGTGCAGGGCTGGAGAGCACGACCCACTCGAAGACGTGAAGTTCTTGGAACATGAGATAACCATGTGGATGGCTACCATACTGAAGAAAGACTGGTCGAAAATCACGAGAACCATGGAAGCTGAACCGAAAGATGCTTTCTCAATGCTTGAGGAACGACTCAGCGGCTTGTCAATAAAGAGAAGCCACATTTCAGAGGCAACAAGACAAGCAGGATTGAACGCCGATAAGCTTGCAAGCTGGACCGAAAAGGACTTCCTCAATTTTGTGGACACGCTGAGACAAATCTCCAAGCCGATGCTGATAGTAGCCAACAAGATGGATCTGCCTCCTGCCGAGGAAAACTTTGAGAGATTGAAAAAATCGAACTATATCGTGGTACCATGCTGTGCCGAAGCCGAACTTGCGCTGCGAAGAGCCGCAGAAAAACAACTGATAGACTACAGGCCCGGCGACTGCAACTTCAAAATTAACAATCCCGAAAAGCTGAATGAAAAGCAGACAAGAGCGTTGGAAACAGTTAGGGAGAAAATCCTGCTAGAGTTTGGCTCAACGGGCGTTCAAGAGGCGGTAAACACTGCCTTCTTCAGGCTTCTCAGCATGGTAACGGTATACCCTGTTGAAGATTTGGAGCATTTAGCCGACCACAATGGAAGGGTTCTGCCAGATGCCTACCTTGTTCCGTACGGTACAACGGCTCGCGAGCTTGCCTATATAGTACACACTGAACTTGGAGAAGGTTTCATCTACGCGGTTGAGGCAAGAGAAAAGAAGCGAGTTGGCGAAGACTACCTTGTAAAAGACGGCGACGTTCTCTCAATCGTAAGTGCCAGAAAAAGAGCTTAACCTTAGGCTCCGAAACGCCTTTTGCGGTTCTGGAAGGTTCTGACGGCCCGCAAGAGGTCTATTAGACGGAAGTCAGGCCAATAGACGTCAAGAAAGCAGAGTTCACTGTAGGCGGACTGCCACAGCAAGAAGCCGCTCAACCTTTCCTCTCCTGAAGTTCTGATGATTAAGTCAGGGTCTTGGTTAGGCATATGCGAGGTGTACAAGTACCTTTCAAACAGTTGCTCATCAACCTCGTCGGGACTGAGATCTCCAGTACCCACCTTTTCAGCAATCTTCTTCGCAGCGTCCACTATCTCAGCTCTTCCGCTGTAGGCAAAAGCGAAATTCAGGAAGTGTTTATCGTAACTTTCTGTTGCTTTTTCCACGTCAGTTATGAGCCGCTGCAAGTGTTCTGGTAGCAGGTTTACTCTTCCAATGACCTTGACGCGCACCTTGTTCTTGTGTATTCTCTCATCTGCAAGGATTTGCTGAAACCTTTCTTCGGCAATGTGCATGATTTCCTCAACTTCACTCTTTGAGCGCTGGAAGTTCTCAGTCGAAAACGTGTAGAGGGTTATGGATTTTACACCCAACTGCAAGCACCAATCAATCAGTTGCTCGACTTTATCGGCGCCTTTCTCATGGCCTAAAAATGGATTGAGGGCCTGCTCTGACGCCCACCTTCTGTTACCGTCCAGAATTATGGCTATGTGCTCTGGTTTCACTCCTTCTTTAAGCTGGTACCAAAGCCACTTTTCGTAGACTTTGTATGCACCGATGACTGAGAGCAACCGCTTGAACACTACTGGAACCTCGCGTCTCTAAGCGCGCTGGAACATGGACAATCGCGTTCACGCTTGAGGGGTAAACCCTTAACGGTTCCAATTAAGACTTCCTGTATAACTGGAAGGATCTTCTTGGAGACCTTCGAAACCTCAAGAGCGGATAGTCGCTGCTGCATCCCAGCAGCCATGTTCGAAACATAGCAGATAGTTGCGTAGCACATTTCAAGCTCTCTTGCAAGCACTGCTTCCGGACAGCCAGTCATGCCAACTATGTCGGAGCCCAAGCGCCTGAACATCTCTATCTCGGCTGGAGTTTCATATCTTGGCCCTTCTGTGCAGACCAGCACGGCCTTGTCCCGGACTTGGAGGCCTTTTCCTCTCGCAGTTTGGATTAGTAGCTTGCGTATTTCTGGACAATAGGGTTGAGACATGTCGATATGGGTCACGGGAGCTTTGTCATAGAAGGTTGTGGGACGGGTTTTTGTAAAGTCTATGAGATCATGTGGAACAACTACATCGCCTGACTGGAAATCACGGTTTATCGCACCTACAGCGTTGGTAGACATTATTTGCTCTACACCCAATTTGTGCAACGCGTGGAGGTTGGCTCTATAGTTTATCCTATGAGGGGGAACCGAATGATTTAGGCCGTGTCTCGGAAGAAAGGCGACTTTTCTGTCGTCGACCGTTCCAATGAATAGAACTGGCGCTGTCCCATAGGGTGTTTTCACACGTAATGACTTGGCGCTCTTGAATAGCTTTTCGAAGCCTGTTCCGCCGATAACGGCAATGTTAACCTTCTCCGAATTCCTCAACCTGTTCCTCGGTCTCCTTAAAGAACCCAGCCGCAGACCTGTGAACAACAAATATCACTAAGACAGAGGCGACTCCTATTAAGATGCCGATGACCACCGAGAAGATGAGCTGCCCAACGTTGCCTTCATTGGTTAACAAGCCAGCGG
>PEWI01000130.1:4598-8943 GCA_002779555.1 Candidatus Bathyarchaeota archaeon CG07_land_8_20_14_0_80_47_9
AATCTGTCTAGACCATGCAATAATGGCTATCAGGACCGCGTTTCGAAGCAACCTTCCGTCACGTTCAAGATACCAGCGTATGGCTCTTCCCGAGAGGGTTACGCAAACGCCCACTACGATTAGAGTTATCGGATCCCCCTTAAGAAAATATCCTACAATCTGTGGGAATGCGGCCAACCAGCCGGCTGTGTTTGTTGGCGTCACAAGTCTTGCTGCAACGTTTGCCCACCCCAGATAGAAGGCAAGCACTACGCACACTATACCCGCGATGGCTGAGAAAGTCGAAATCTGTACCCTTAGAGGCGGTGGTGAAAACTCGTCTATCCACTTGTAAACGTTCTTGACTGCCTTGTCAACGCCGAAACCCTTTACGACCAAGAACATGCTCAACACGAAAATGAGGGCTATCCAGTAGTAGTAGAGCAAGTTGAAGATTGAAAGGATTCCCAATATCAAAAAAAGCGCGCCAGGCAAGCCTAAGGCGATACGCGAGTAACGTGGATTCTCTACAATGAGTCTCAGATAACGCGAGAACAGGGCGGCTGTTTCTTCAATTGATTCGCTGTGTTTCACAACAATTCTTTTGACAGATGAAACTGGCACTCGCGACTCTACAAGAGGCAACACAGCCTCGTCGGTATAGCCATCCGTGACCAATATTACCTCGTTTGCAGGAAACGAGCTTAACAATTCGTTTAACTCTGCCACTATTTTTCTGTCAGCACCCACTCCCCCCCGTTCAGACCCTGAAATAGTCGAAATTTCCAGAATTTCGTCAGGCTTGCCTTCACCCTTGAGACGGTCATAAATGTGTATTGCTTCGAACATGGCGTTCGCGTCAGGTTCTTCGGGATCTTTCAGGGCCAACGCCACGGCAGCGTTGAGGTTTTCTTTTCTTCCAATGACGGGAGTTTTGATTTCAGCCTTTACCCCTAAATCAGCATCTCTGTCTACGCATAAAATCAAGACGCGTTTTTGCTCTTTCTCTTTCTTTTTCGTTTCTCCCATTGTCATCTCGTTCTCTGCCAACTATATTACGCGCGCATATTCACTTTAATCTTGCGTTTCCATTCCGTCCTCAGCGAGAAGCTGAAACTCCTCCCAAGAAAGCTTTTTCCCGCGCTTTAGTTTTTCTCTTGCTTGCTCTTCAAGCTTCTTGCGAAGAACCTCTTCTCGGTCTTTCTTCTCTTTGTCTTCTCCAGCTCGAAGTTCGTCTTGCAACTGCTTCACTTGCGTCGAGGCTTCGATGATCTCATGTTGGATGGTTTTTGCCTTTTCTCTTGCTTGCAGGAAGAGTTTGTGCTGATTGTCAGCCTCCGTCTTTAGTTTCTTTAATTCTTCCACTTTCTCAAGCATTTTACGATGAGTCCCTTGACTCTCATGAGCGGTCTTCGTCAGCTTTTCGTGACAGAGTTCGCTTCTCGTTTCAAGATCTGTGATTTCAGCTTGCAACGCTTGAATCTTCTGATTTAGACTCTCAAGTTTTCGATAGACGCTGAGCTGAGTTTCCAGCTGCTTCACTTTTTCGACAAGTTCCTTTTCTTCCTGCATGTTTAAGCAAGCGGTTTGGATTTTCCAGTCAATGCCTTCGACCTCTCTCTGCAACGATTCATGACTTCGCGATGGTCTTTTGCTGGTCAGCTCTCGGCGTCCTTGTTTCAGTTTCTTTATCCCTTCGATTTCCTCGCGAACTCTCTCCTTGAACTCGTCTCGTTGGAGTTTCAGGTCTTTGACCTTTTCGTTAAGACTGTCCCTCTTACTTCTGAACTCACTTACCTCAGTGCGCAAATTCCTGGACTGTTCGTTGCTCTTGTCTCTCTTGTCAGCCCACTCGCGAGCTTCAGCATCGGCCTTGTCTCTCAGGTTTCTGAGTTCAGAAAGTTTCTGGGTCAACGCCTCAATCTGTTTCTCTTTCTGCTCTTTTGACAAGAACGCTTCCTCTTGTTCGAAAGCTTATCAGCGTGTTGCAACTAGGTCAGCTATTCCAAGATGATTCTCGCGTCGACCGTTTTTGCTCCTTTGCGGTAAACCATTATCGGGTTCAAGTCAAGTTCCTTGATTTCATCATGTTCCATGACCAGCTTTGAAGTGCTGAGCAGAATCTTGACTATCGCGTCAATGTCTGCTGGCGGCATGCCTCTGTAGCCTTTCAGCAACGGATAAGCCTTCACCTCGCTGATCATCTCGCGAGCTTCATCCGCGGTTACAGGCGCAATCCTGAATGTTACGTCTTTCAGAACTTCAACGAAGATTCCACCGAGCCCAAACATCAGCGTCTGACCAAACTGCGGATCCTTGATCGTGCCCACTATAACCTCTGTTGATGACGGCGCCATCTCCTGAACCAATATGCCCACTATTCCCGCTTTCTCATTGTGTTTCTTGACATTTTTCATGATCAGGTTGTAGCCTTTTCGAACGCCCCCTGCATTTTTCAAGCCAACGAGTACGCCGCCGACATCTGACTTGTGTATGATGTCGGGTGAAACGATTTTCAGAACTACAGGATAACCGATCGCGTCTGCAAACTTAACAGCTTCTGCCTCATTTTTTGCCAGTTTAAATTTAGTGACCGGAATGTCATATTCCATGCAGACGGCTTTGGCTTCGGTTTCAAGCAGATATTTCCTACCTTCTTTGCATGTCGCCATAAATATTTTTGAAGTTTTGGTCAAAATTTGCCACCTCAAACATCTTTGGGTTTTTAACAGTGATGTTAAGTTCTAATCCTTTCTAATAAAATCTTTTCTTTGCCCAGCTAAAGTCGCTACTTAACGCATGTCCAATTGTAGATTCCATTATCCTTTAAAATCCAAGCGTCGCAACCAACAGGTCCGAAAATCCATTTGTTTTCAATGTCATCCCAATAGTACCATATCCAATATCCTTCTCTGTGATTGTTGATTGAGGTTACAAGTATGTGACCTGGCTCCATTGCTGGATAATATGATTTTTCGACATTTGCGACTTTTTTTGTAAGGTCAAACACTGTTGTGCCAAGAGATGTGGAACTGTTATGCCATTCTGTTGTTAGATTGCCGTAGTCTATGCATAGGCTTACTTTGATCATGCTTATCTGGCTTTGGAAGCCTTCTATTTCCTTCATTGCCAAGGCTGTGAACAATTTGTAAAACTCGTTAATTAAAGAACCGAATTCTTCCCTGGTTATTGTGCTTTTCTTGTTAAGTGCTTGAGATTCATTTAATAGATTGTTGTAGGTTTCATTCAGTTCTAGGAATTCGTTTAGTGTTGATGTGTAATTGTCCCTTAGATTGGAAAGCATTTTCTCATATTTGCTCATGAGCGCAGAATAATTTTCTCCGGAGAACCGTTGATATTCTCCAAGTAGAGTGCCATAGTCTCCAGATAACAAGTTCCGTCTAGTTGCGGATGCACCGTAATCCTCTGCTAGCTCATTCAGCAATTGTTGCTTTTCTTTAAGCTGTTCTTCATACTTAATCTGTTCCAGATAATAATAGGCCACAGAACCTGTTGCTATCGATGCCCATATCAGCGTTGCTAACATTACAAAGGCTATTGTTCTTTTTTCAACCAAGATTTTTCACCATCAAGACATTGTTTAAAGCCTTGATTAGCGGGAAGAAGACTATCCCAAACACTGCGATGTTGGAGAATACATGTATTATAGAAAAAGGTGTGCCATAAGCCAAAGCGGTTATCACCGCCAACGTAGGATGCATTCCAACAATCATGTAAGATAAAGCAACTCCAAAATTAGTTATAAGGTCGTAGAGCACTGTTAGAAATGCTCCTAGAACAGCTACTTCAATGTAAAATTTAGCCGAGTTGTAGCTTCGTAAATACCTTCTATATAAACCTCCAGCCAAGCCTACTACAGCCATTCCGACAATTTGAAAGGGCATGTTTAGACCTGCAAATCCCCACGGTGAAAAGAACGCATTGACAAACATTACAAAACTGCCAAACGAGATTCCCATAATAGAGCCAAACATAAAACCAAGGATAAACGTGAAAAGTGAAGTAAATTCCACATTAGGTGGTCTCGGAGATAATTGAACCGCTAAGCATAAAGCTGTTAAAACGCCTATTAATGCGATTACACGAGGATTTTTAGTCAAGGCTTGCATAAATGTTGGATGGATTATCCATCCATATAAGCTTTTCGACACAAAAAACAATCAGGAAATCGCTAAGAAGGCGAAAATTTTTGCATCGTTAACTAGGTTTTCTATTTTTGCGTATTCGTTTGGTTGGTGGGCTGTTTCGTCTATACTGCACCAGACGACTGCTGGAACGTCTATTTTTCTGAAGAAGGCCGCGCATGTTCCTCCGCCTATTCCTCCAACCTTCGGCTCTACTCCCC
>PEWI01000042.1 GCA_002779555.1 Candidatus Bathyarchaeota archaeon CG07_land_8_20_14_0_80_47_9
GGTTCAACAGCAGAACAAGCAAAAGAAAGCAGAAAGCACGCGAGAAAGCTTATAAAATAATCTTAAACTATCACATGAGTGAGTTTTAAGGACTATCCAAACTTATACTAATAGATTTAATTAATTCCCTCTGATTTTCTCCAAAACAAGTAGACTTTCGTCTGCATCAAGAAACCGCAAATCTTGACGAGGCCTGCAAGCTGCTCCAAGGTTGCAGCATTCACCTTTCTCTCGTAATCCCCCATATGCCCGAATGGAAGCCCTGAGCTGAAAAACTTGAAGAAGCGTGGATGGTCAGCTTTGATGAAGGCCTCCCTAACCCTTTCCAGGCCATCGACATTGAGTGCTTGAAGTTTCTGGAGAACATAGTTCCCGCTTCCAAGCAGCTGGACATTAAACCCGACTTGTTCAAGGACCTTGGAAACCCGTAAAATCTCCCTCGAAGGCTCCTGCTCAGTAACCTTCTTCATCCCCGCCTTCATCGGGCTCGGCTTAACCTTCTGGGGAGTCCTGCTACTGTACCTCACTCCGACTAAATACGTGAACCTCGAATTGTTGAACGCAACCGCGTCTTCAAGCCTCGCAAACATAGAGAGAACACTCTCAAACACCGAAACAACGGGCAAGGGCATCTACCTGCCACCGAAACGCCTCAAAGACTACCGGTCCAGCATAGTTTTCATCCCGCGGAAGGCCGACGACCCCCTACCTGAGCCCGAAGAAACGAACCAGGAAAAACTGCACTCCGAGAACCCCGGCGGTATACTGTTGACGCCGCCTGGTCTAGCCCTTTCTAGACTGTTCGAAAAGAAGCTTGGGACATCGTTCACGGAAACCGACCTCCCCTATTTACAGAAAAAGTTGTCCAGGCTCTTCGAGGAATTGGAGATAACAAAAAACCTGAGCATCCAGGTTGAAGACAACACCGTGACAGTCGAAGTAACGAACCACATCTTCAAAGACCTGTGCGAAGAGACGAGAAAACTGCCCAAAACACAGGAAGCGGTGGGGTGCCCGCTTTCCAGCGCCATAGCCTGCGCTCTGGCAAAGGCATCAGGAAAACCAGTGACTATAGAAAAAGAAATGCAGAATCTCGATGGGTCAACAAGAATCCTGCACCGCCTACTGGAGGACTAGGGAATGCAGATCCCAGTTGATTTCTGGAACGTAAGCCTCTTTCTGGCCGTGACAGCCATAATCCTTCTAATAACGGCTCAACTGGTCTCAGCATATGACGGCCAAGCGACTCTGCTCATAGACAAGAAAAGACTCAAGAACGTAGCGCTGATCATGGGAATTCTGTTCCTAGCCACAGTTGCCATACGCATCTACGGAATAATAATCTCGGCCTAGAAGCAACCTGCTTTTACCCGTATCAAAATACGGTACCTTCCTCCAAACAACTTATCGCGCGCGTCTATTATGTATGGCCTACGGCAAAAACGACCAACAAGCGATAAGTTCACGCATAAGACGAGGAAGCAAATTTACCATGCTCATAGTCTTCCCGCTCACTATGGGCCGGCTGGCAACTGCGAAACGCCGCCCTAACCCTTGGTATACTATTTTTGATAACAGTCGGCATAAAATAACAAAAATAATCACCACATCCTAAACAACCAGACCGGGCAGGCAAAACCATTGACCAAAAACCAAGCATCCCACGAACAGCTAAAGGAATACATAATCCAAACAGTGAAAAAGCAGAAGCCCGAAACCGCCAAAGAACTAACCAAACTCATTCAGCAGACCCAACAGCTGTCCGAAGAAGAACTAACCAAACTCCTCATCGAACTCGAAAACGAAGACAAACTACGCTTCACTAAACAGGAACCGCCCACGCCCGCCTCAGCAAGAGCCTACATTTTCTCACAGAAAGCCACAGGGTATTGGACTATCATCGAACTGGCCATAGCAACAACCATAACCGTCTTCACCATACCAGAAAACGCGTACC
>PEWI01000169.1:0-1030 GCA_002779555.1 Candidatus Bathyarchaeota archaeon CG07_land_8_20_14_0_80_47_9
ATCCGCGTTCCCTGCACAGGACGAATAAATCCTTTTTATATCGTGAAAGCCCTGCAGACGGGCGCCGACGGCGTTCTGGTTTCGGGTTGCCACCCGGGTGAATGCCACTATACCTCAGGAAATCTGGTGGCGCGGCGCAAGTTTGCGACGTTAAAAAGTTTCCTGAATTACATCGGTGTGGAAGGCGACAGAACCATATTTACGTGGGTTTCCGCCTCCGAAGGTGACAGATGGGCACAGGTAATCAAAGGCGCTACGGAGAAAATAAAGGCGCTGGGACCGGCTAACAAATTGATAAAAAAGATTAATTAAACTTTTGCAATAAAAATTAACGGGGAATCATCACTGTGGAAAACATTGAAACAAAATTGAGAGAAGAAGCAAACAGGCTGCTTCTGGAAAAAAAGGTTGATGTCATTGTCGGTTATGAAAAAGGCACGTTGCCGTTGACGGCCACGCCTTGTTTCATCACCAAGCCGGAAGAGACGGAAAAACTTGTGTGGAACAATCTCTGCACGCAGAATCTGGCCAAGTACGTTCATGACCTGATTACTCAGCATAAAAACTCACAAAAGAGAGTCAAGCCGGAAGACAAAAAGAAAAAGATCGTCGGCGTCGTGGCTCGCGGCTGCACAACCCGTTCTCTGATTATCCATCTTCAGGAAAGACAGTATGGACGAGATGAAGTTTATATCATCGGTGTGCCCTGCGACGGTTACGTGGACGGCAAAGGATTGAAGGTTGCCATAGGCGGCGCGGATATCGTTGAAGGATCGATTGACGGCGGCCAGATTAAGATGAAGACATCCGATGGCGATAAAACCGTTGCTTTCAAAGATGTGCTCGCGGATAACTGCCGTACCTGTCGTTTCAATAATCCGATTATTTCCGATGTTATGATCGGCTCTCCCGCTCCGGCCATGAATCCCGATGTGGAATACGAAGAAGTCAAGGAATTTGAAGGCAAATCCATTGAAGAACGCTGGGCTTATTTTACTAAGGAAATGGAAAAATGCATCCGGTGTTACGC
>PEWI01000169.1:1075-8378 GCA_002779555.1 Candidatus Bathyarchaeota archaeon CG07_land_8_20_14_0_80_47_9
GGCCCGTTGTTGATCAGCATCCGCATTTCTTCAAGGTTCCACTCTGTCACTTTTTCGGGCACGGATAGGCGCATGGCAATTTCAAGTGGAACGCCGACCTCGTTTATGTCAAGGTTCGGATCAGGAGAAATCACTGTGCGGGCTGAAAAGTCAACCCTCTTGCCGGAGAGGTTGCTTCGGAATCTGCCCTCTTTCCCTTTCAGTCTCTGCGACAGCGTTTTCAAGGCTCTTCCAGAGCGGTGTCTCGCTGGCGGTATGCCTGATGCTTCATTGTTGAAGTATGTCGTCACGTGGTATTGAAGAAGCTCTGACAGGTCTTGAATTATGAGCGTGGGAGCGCCAGCGTCCATGTTTTCTCTCACTCTCTGATTGATGCGGAGTATGTCCACCAGCTTGTGAGTCAAGTCGTCCTCTGAGCGGATTCCAGATTCCAACGTGATTGACGGACGCACGTAGACTGGTGGGACTGGCAGGACTTGCAGGACCATCCATTCTGGTCGAGCGGCTTTCGGGTTGAAGCCGAAAATTTCCAAGTCCTCGTCTGATATGCGTTCCATTCTTTCTCGGATCATGCTCGGTGTTAAGGGCTCAGCGCCGCTTTCTGGGATTTGCTCGCTGAATTTCGTTGGTTTCTCAAAGATTATCTTGTACTGGATTGCCCCGCAGTGAGGACACTGTTTTCGTTTGGTTTCCAGCAAAATTGCCTTGTACACCTCGTCTGGAACCATGCCAAGAAGTTCACGCGTCTTGTCAATCTTCGCTTGAGCTTTCTTTATGGTTTCATCTGGCAATAATATGCGGCCGCAGTTTCTGCAGGTCGATTTCAGAAGGTCGTAGATGATCTTTGTGAATTCAATATGCACTATTGGAACCGCAAGCTCGATGTGACCGAAGTGACCTGGGCAGCGGATGGCCGTGTTGCCGCACGTCTTGCATCTCTGCCTAGGTTCAAGTGTTCCGAGCCTGCCGTCCATTAGCCCTGTGGTGATTGGAGCGCCATCTTCGTCGTAAGTGTCGGGGGTTTGAATCTCAACAACTGAGAGTTTGCGCACGTCTTGCGGTGAGAATAAACCGAAGTGAATGCCATCGACAACCTTGTGTATTATTTCTTCCACTGCCATGTTACGCCTTCTCCTTGAGCTTCAATTTGGGTGCGACGCAGAGACTCATCAGTTCCTGCAATAGCAGTTTGAAAGCATAAGAGACTATTACCGGCGAGATTTTAGCCTTGTCTTCGCAAAGTTTGCACACGTATTTTCTCTGCTTCATGTCGTAGTAGGCTATGTGCCCGCAGTTTTCGCATATGTAAAGGGTGTACTTGTCTGATTCTTCAAGCAATCTGTCCCTCAAAAGCATGGCAGCGCCGTGGCCGATCAGGCAGTCGCGTTCCATTTCGCCGAACCTGAGGCCTCCACCTCTGGCTCTTCCTTCAGTCGGCTGCCTCGTCAGCATCTGCACTTGCCCCCTCGCGCGGGCGTGTATTTTGTCGGCAACCATGTGGTGAAGCTTCTGATAGTACACGACTCCGACGTAGATGTTCGCAACGAATTTCTGGCCTGTAATGCCGTTGTAAAACACTTCAGCACCAGTGTGGCTGAAGCCCAATTGAACCAGAGCCTTTCTGAGGTCTTCTGACCTCTCGTTTGAGAAAGGCGTCCCATCCACTGGTTTTCCTCTTGCAGCAGCAACCTTCCCAGCCAGTGATTCGATGAACTGCCCTATAGTCATTCTTGAGGGTATTGCATGCGGATTGATTACTATGTCTGGAACTAGGCCGTCTTCGGTGAAAGGCATGTCTTCTTGCGGAACGATTAACCCTATAACCCCTTTCTGTCCATGTCTGGATGCGAACTTATCACCAAGTTCTGGAATGCGTTGATCTCGGACCCTCACCTTTACGAGCTTGCTTCCCTCTCCCGACTGGGTTATGAATATTGCGTCGACGATGCCTGTTTCCGAGGGGCGCATGTCCACTGATGTATCCCGCATTGATGGCCCTTTCACTTCGAATTCCTTGTATTCTTCAAGGAATCTGGGTGGGCTTATTCGGCCGATGAGAACGTCTCCGCCTGCGACTTCTGATTCTAGGCCTATGATGCCGTCGGGTTCGAGCAGCCGATAGTATTGCTCTCCTCGGAATCCTCGTGTTCCGGGTTCGGGAAGGGTGAACTTGTCTTTCAGTCCGCCTAGGTACTGGCGGCATTCGGCTTCGTATATTCGGTAGAAGGTTGAACGGACCAACCCTCTTTCGATTGAGGCTTTGTTGAACACGAGAGCGTCTTCCATGTTGTAGCCTTCGAAAGAAAGCACGGCTACGATGCAGTTTTGTCCTGAAGGTCGGAGTTTGTAACCCATTGTCTCCATCAGCGCTGTTTCTACTAGTGGCAGTTGTGGGTAGTGCAGAATGTGTGACCTTGAGTCTACGCGCTGTTGGAAGTTTGTCGCGTAGATTCCTAAGGCCTGTTTTGCCATGGCTGCTTGGTACGAGTTTCGTGGCGATTGGTTGTGTTCTGCGTAGGGTATTGTTGATGCACAAACGCCGAGGATGGTATATGTGGCTATTTCCAAGTGCGTATGTTCCTTGGTTACTTGCTCAGGGGTTAAGGCAACGTAGGCGTTCTCCTCTTCCTCAGCGTCCAAGTATTCAACCAGTCCGCTTTTGACAAGGTCTTCCCATGACCACTCGCCGGAAGTTATTTTCTCAACGTATTCTTGTTGAAGTTTCGGAGCGCCATTTTCAACGATTATGAGGGTCCTTCTCACTCTTCCCTCGTCACAGTTAACGTAGACTTCTTCTCGTTCGCCCTGAGCCTTTGAGAAGTAGGCCATGTTGACTTCGGTTGAGATTTCGCCTCTTCTGCGCATGTCTCTGAACTCCTTCGCGAGTTCTTCTGGAGAGTTAGAGTAGCCGATTATGTTTCCGTCAACGAAGACCTTAGCCCCTGAGATTTTCATGGTTTCGTTTGATTCTTGCACTGGCACTACGCCCATGCTGAAAAGCGTCTGTTTTATCTTCTCGGGGTTCACGCCGACGCAGATGCACGCAGACAATGCTAGGTTTTTGACGAGTCCACAGTTTGAGCCTTCAGGTGTTTCGCTTGGACATAGGCGTCCCCAATGGGTGGCGTGCAAGTCTCTTGCTTCGAAGTTAGGTTGACTTCTGCTCAATGGCGATTGCAGTCTGCGCAGGTGGCTCAGCGTTGAGATGTGGTTTGTCCTGTCCAGAAGTTGGGTCACACCGACTCTTCCCTTTCCCCAGTTTCCAGTTGCAAGTGAATGTTGGAATCTTTCAGTAACTATTCCAGGACGAACTGCTGCGGAGACAGTTATTATTGGGCCTTTCACGCCGATCCGTTCAAGCTGGTATTTTATGTCTCGGGTCAGGTTCCTGAAGGCCACTCTGAACAGGTCGGCGAGAAGCGGCCCCGCAAGTCTTAGCCGTTTATTCTTGAAGTGGTCCTTGTCGTCGGTCTGTCTTCTGCCCATTTTCAGTTCTATAACTCTGCAGGCCATTTCGCCCAAGAACATGGCTTTCTCTTTTCGATTTTGAGTTGTTCTGCCTAGGTGCGGCAGGAAGTTCTTGTCTATTGCCGTTTCGGCTTTTTGGGTGCGGTATTCTTCAACTTGGCCGTGGGCAACGCGGTTTCCTATGAACAAGATCGCGTCTTTTGCGTTGTCCACTCCAAGGGCCTTTTCAAATGACGGCTCTAACTGACTTTGTATTTCTTTCCCAAGCGAAACTGCTTCGGCCAGCTCCTTGTCTGATTCTAAGCCTAAAGCACGCATCAATACGACAAAGGGGATTTCCGTAGGAACGCCTGGGATCGAAACGTAAAGTGCTCCGTCGGACTTGATTTTTAGTTCTATTCTTGCTCTGAAGCCAACTGTCGTGGAGAAGATTTTGTCCTGATAGATGGGTGTTGCTCCCTTCTCGTCTAGGTCTACTATGATGCGGTTTGGAGCCAAGTCTTCCATGGCCACTATTACACGTTCTGAACCGTTAACGACGAAGTAGCCGCCTGGGTCATCCGGGTCTTCGCCGCATGCGATTAGTTCTTCTCTTGAAAGTTGCGACAGAAAACAAAGCTTGGATTTCAACATCACGGGGATGTTTCCGACGTAGACGAGTTCAGTGTCCTGTTCCCTGCCGTCTATCACAGGCGTCATTTCCAGGGCTATTGGCGCTGCGTAGGTTAGGTTTCTAAGCCTGGCTTCAAGTGGGTAGAATTCGTGTTTTGTGCCATCTACCTCGATGGCGTATGGGCCGGTTATTCTTGTCTGCGGGTCTATTATCCAGATTTGGCCCAGCTTGACCTTGTATGGGCTTTCGGGGATTTCTATTGGGATTTCGCCTACTTCGTCTATCACTTCTTGCAGGCCGTGATCGATAAACTCGTTGAATGAGTCCAGATGTTGCCGGACTAGGCCTTTCTCCTTGAAGAAGGATTTTAGCAGAAGATGAGTGTCTTCTTTTGAGACTTCAGCCAATCTTGACCTTCCCCCGCGATTCTACATTTAAACATGTTTGAACGTTACGTGTTGATGCGGGTTTCTTCAAACTTTCGATTTCCTCCGATCGTTGGGTCATTCCAACCTGAAAAATGGTCTCCAATATTTTAAAGAGCTAGAAACGTAAACTGCACAGCTTTCTAATAAACTTTTTTGTGCCTTGCTTCTGGTTTTCGTGCATTGGGCACGGTTTACTTTGGATTCTTATGGTTGTTGCTCAACAAAAATGTTTTTGAACCGCGTATCCTGTCATATAATCTGGAAAAGAGGGCAAATCTTGGAGCAAAGATTCGAAGCGTCAATTGTCTGGCTCATATTGAACGGAGAGACAGAGAAAGCTCTTGAGACACTGGCCAAACACTACGATGTCAACGTGCCCAACCTGAAAGTTGGACTGCCGAAGGGAAGAAAGATCAAGACTCTCGGGTGTTATACCGCGAAAAACAAGACCATTTCAGTCTTGAACAGTGACGTGCTAAAGCAGCCTTTCGTCATCCTCCACGAGTTCTACCACCATTTGAGAACAAACGCAGATGCAAAGCACTTAGGAACAGAGAAATATGCAGACGAATTCGCCAAAAAATTCATTCAAGCCTACAATTCAATGGAGGCTGGCAAATCGGGAAACAATTAAATAAGAAGGATTCTGAAATCTTACTGCGTGCAGCGGTAACCAAGCCAGGTCAAAGGTGAAGGACTCAAGATCGAGTGTTATGACCTAGAAAGCCTCTATGAGACATCCTTTCCCGTAGGGGTTCGCCGGTTCAAATCCGGCCCGCTGCACCATGTAAACGAAGATTATCTCAATTTCACTAAATCTTAATAAAGAAATGCACGTTTGTGGCACGTGTGGTGGGCCTTTGACTGAACGTTCCGGGGAACTTGTTTGCGAAATATGTGAGTGCTTTTTTGGAGTCAGCAGCGAGGTGAAAACTTGCAAAAATTGTGGCAGCACGTATGGAGCTTACAAGAAGGTTGATGCGGTCGCGTTAAGCTTTCTAAGTGATTACCATGTTGAAAAATGGCGATAGGAAGAACTTTGTCTAGAGCGCAGGCAAATTATATGTTTCAGTTAGCAGAACTGTTTGTGAGATTATACGAACTCTCTTTAAGAGCAGAGAAGTTACAGCGAAAGAGTTTGAGGCGAGGGGGATTCCAAGAGAATTCGGAGTTTTGCTTAAGAAGCAAAAAGTAATTCTAGCATTTTAGGACTGCCAGTTTCGAATAGTCTCTTACTATTTTGGGACCAACATTCCGTCCCGTACGAGTTCGTGGGTTCGAGTTCGGCCCTCCGCACCAATTTTGAAGGCTAGAGGTTAGGAGCATGCTAATTATATACTACCAGAGACATTAACTAAAATGGATGTGGTGAGGTTTGTGTCACACTATGGCTAAAGTAACGCTTCACAGCCCAGACATGTCTAAGTCCGAGCAGATCGAGCTTCTGGTTGACACAGGCTCGACATACACGTGGGTCTCAAGCATAGTGCTAAGAAAGTTAAATGCGGAGGTTAAGACCGCAAGAAAGTTTAAAACAATAGATGGTAGGCTGCTTGAAAGGAAGGTTGGTGAAGTCTTGATTGAATATATGAACGAAAAAGCCACGCGAATGGTGGTTTTTGCCGACAAGGGCGACGCACAAGTCCTAGGCGTAGACGCGCTGGAAGGACTAGGGCTCGAAGTCGACCCAGTAACAAAACAACTGAGAAAAGCCGAGGCATTACTAGCACTCTGAAAAACCAACTATAACGGACGCTCTAACACCTTAAGATCCCGTCCCGAAGGGGTCCGTGAGTTCAAATCTCACCCCTGCACTGTATGATCAAATAGGGCCTTACTCAGATGAAGCTAAAATATACATTCGAGCTGGACACGTATGCTAGGGATGATACTAGTAGCCTGGACAACCTCGTTAGACATATAGATGAGTGCGACGTAGAATTCTTGTTCGGCAATAAACACAGGCTTATAGCCATTAATGTTGTCGTTCCCAACGTAAAGGTAACTTACAATTCTGCAGGCAAGATTAAGCCTCTTGACAAAAGCGCGCGTAGTAGTGGGAATCTTGCTTTTGAGATGTAGAATGAAAGCGCACGCCTAGGTAAACAATATATCTTGCGTTTTGTTTAGCAGATTTTTAGAGCGTGATGAAAGGCGCATGCAAGTGACACTGGCCGAGAAGATCTGCGAGCTGAAAAAGGAAAAGAAAGCGATAATTTTGGCGCACAACTACCAAAGGCCAGAAATCCAAGACATAGCCGACTATGTGGGCGACAGCATAGAGCTGAGCCGAAAAGCCATGGAAGAAAAAGAAGCTAAGATAATAGTCTTCTCAGCCGTAGACTTTATGGCAGAATCCGCGGTAATTCTGAACCCGCAAAAGAAGGTTTTGCTTCCAAGCTTGGGCGCACGTTGCCCGATGGCGCAGATGCTCACTGTGGACGAGATAAAACGGATGAAAGCACTCCACCCGAGCGTGCCATTGGTTTTGTACGTGAACACGCTTGCGTCGGCGAAGGCCAACTGTGACATCTGCTGCACCTCGGCAAACGCTGTGAAAGTCATCCAGTCCCTAGATGTGGACACTGTGCTTTTCGGGCCGGACCGAAACTTGGCAGAGTACGTTCAAAGAAAGACTGGAAAGACAGTCATCCCAGTTCCGGAGTGGGGTTTCTGTCCGACGCATCTGCTTTTCCAGCCTGAAGACGTGCGGATACTGAAGATGGAGCATCCTGAAGCCGCTGTTATGGTTCATCCTGAATGCACGTTTGAAATGCAGAAGACAGCCGACTTC
>PEWI01000255.1:0-532 GCA_002779555.1 Candidatus Bathyarchaeota archaeon CG07_land_8_20_14_0_80_47_9
GCCCCAGCCCTCTCAGCCTCCAAAGTAGCGTCGAAAGCATGGCGAACCGCAACATCAGCCTCCCCAACACTCGATGAAGCCTCATCAGCTCCACGAGCAACGAAAACATAACGTGAAAACAGACCCACCAAAGCAATAACCAACAAGAAAGAAACAGAGACCCTCAAAACCCGTTTCAACACACCCTTTTCACCTAGCGTTTCCGCCCAACCACCGCCCTGAGCTTACAGTTCTCCAAAGGCTGACACATCCTCTTCAAAACTTCCCTCTCAAACATGGCACTCTGAAGTTCGCTCTCCAACTTCGAGTACCTACTAGAAAAATCATTGTACTTTTCCAGAAAATCCTGACCCTTCTCCGTAACTTCATAACCCTCATCGTTCAACCGTAAGAAACCAGTCTGAACCGTTCTCCCCAAGTACTTCTCCAAAAGCCGATAACTCAAGTTTGCCACACCCATTATCCGCGTCTTCTTCGTACCGCTGCCAGCAGCATGCAGAATATCCGCTATGATACCCAACCCATCCCTGTA
>PEWI01000255.1:589-1842 GCA_002779555.1 Candidatus Bathyarchaeota archaeon CG07_land_8_20_14_0_80_47_9
AAGACAAGATACATGCGTTACTTGTGAAGCCAGCCTCTGCCGCCCTTCTTCAACTGCTGCTTCTCTTTCTCACACTTGGACTGACCATTAACATAGGTTCTGGCTCTCGAATGAGTAACCCTGTTCAATTCAGTCCGAACGAACTTGCCCCATCCGCCAACATCAGGATCAGGAGAATAAACCAGGCCCTGAGACGCCCAAACCTCCATTATCTGCGAAAAACTCGGAGCCTTAGCATCCCTAGTTGCAAATATAACGTGGCCGCGACTCATAAAAAGCAACGGGTAATCCCGAACAGAAACCCCTTCAGCCCTAACCCTATCATCAAACCGCTCCGTCCACAAAAGCCCCCACTCCTCCTTAAGCCTACTCCGAAACGCATCCTGCTCAACCCTGCTCCTAGACTCCACTAAACCAATCCCTCCCTGACAGGAGCGGAAACGAAGACATTGCTACTAACGTTCACCTTGTCACCAACGTTCACAGGTCAGTCTCGACTTCTCCTTCCTCAACCCTTCAAATCGAAACCCTAGTATTTAAACGGTATTCTACATAACATCTATACAAATGTTGTAGAACAATAACCCACATCTTCCACAAAAAAGCTTCATCTAAACCCAAATGAAACCCCAGAAGCATCATAGAAAACACCCCTGAAACCTTGAATTCAGAGAATTGTAACAAACGTTTCAATTTCAGGCACCGTTCAACGCTGCAAATGCTTTGTTCCAGACCTCAAGCTCCAACCCGGAAAACCAAACCGAACCCGCCATAACATACAAGGATACATGTCCATGTCAACAACACTTATCTCTCCATCCCGCCAAATTCGAATTAGGCATAATCTTGAACCTGCCTAAAAACATGCGCGTACACAACAGGGCAGTTATCCTGATACTCATGCCCGTCACAATCTTCCTCTGGCTAATCGGATGGACCCTCTTCTGGACAGGCTCCAAAAACCAACCCACAACACCCAAACCCACCGCAGAAACACACACCACAATCACCACAACCACACTCCTAGAAAACTACGAAGAATACAACACCTAACCCACACTCCTCCTCAGAACACTCCAGCAAGACACGTCAACACCGTTGATTCGAGCACGCATGCGTGTTCCTAAATTAGTTTGCGAAGTATCTTATGCTTCTGGTTTTGCCTCGTCTATGGATAGTGATATGCCTTGGAATGGCGAAGCATCGTTTAGAAGGCGCGACTCAACTGTATCACACTCAAAAAAGGAATTTGG
>PEWI01000187.1 GCA_002779555.1 Candidatus Bathyarchaeota archaeon CG07_land_8_20_14_0_80_47_9
CCCCCAATTGTCAGGGACCAGCTTATCAATCTCCAGATTCTTGAAAGTTAGACCAGCAATCTGGCATAGTTCCTTCACTAAATATAGAGTGAGGAGAGATTCTTCTCTTCCATATTTTTTCATTCCGGAATAGCCGACCCCTATTCTATCTCCGTAAAGCGAGCAAAGGGTCTTTAAGCTCAAGTTGGATTTCCTTTTAACTTCTTCTATGAACTTGTGCTGTTCACCCTGACTGAAAACAACCCTCAAAGATAGCTCAACCTGCCGGTTAATGGATAGAGACAGTCTTGGAGGCTCTCTCTAATAAATCCATGGCCAGCATCGGCATTCCACAAGCCAAGTGAAATAGTCCTAACCAACTAGACTACGGGCCCAGCCTTTTCTTGTGTTCTGATTTTCGGTTTCAGCTTTCATAATCTCTGCTGTAGGATTTGAAATACTTATTCCCGCTTCATAAAACCTTTCACTAAAAACTCAGAAAACTGAAGCCAGAGGAGACCGCGGAAAACTTGACAGACAGAGAGCTTGAAGAGAAACGAGCGATCAACAATATTTTGATTTTCCTGTGCTTCCTAGTGTTTGCTTCCCTCGGCTACTTTTTGATGCACTATCTGCGGCTCTAGGCGTTCACTCGTTTTTCACGGTTACGTCTTCCACGTTCCTGACCCATGGAATCGAAACTGAGTCTTCTCGGAACCAGTCAAGCAGTTCCTGTGTGATCTTCGAGTTTTCTTCCTCGCTGCCTTCGTCAACCAGTTCAACTATTATCACTGCTTTCTTCCTTTTCATGCTTACCCCTTCAACGTCAAGAGCGTTCATTTCAAACCTCTTAAGGAATGTTTCCCTTTTCGACGCATCACAAATTATGATTCTGAATCTGATTTACTAGAAACAATGTTTCATAAGATTTTTATTTCCAAACCGCCCAATCCCAAATTGGGTGCAAGTAAGCAAACTTATACATTCATCTCCCTTCTCCTACGTTTACGTTGCCAATATGGAAGATGAAACTTGCACCCACCCTATCTTCTGACGAATTCAGAAACCTTAAAAGCACATTTGCCCCTTCTTTTTGATTTGCTAACCTTGCCGAGGTAGCTCAGCCTGGGAGAGCGCTCGACTCAATACTTTGTATTCGAGGGCGAAGCTGAAGACCGGGTTGTCGCCGGTTCAAACCCGGCCCTCGGCACTTTTAAGCTTACTTTGAGCTTATTTTAGCTACTCAGGCATAAATTGAGCGCTATTTGTGAGCATTTGCTGGTAACTTCAATCTGGTGAATTAGGCAAGTCATGATAGTTTCTTCAGCTCTCTCAGAACTTGTTCCTTTGTCCTCTCCGTAAATTCGGTCGTGACAAATGTTCCTTTCCACGAATCCAAAAACCTCTTGTCTGAAATATCGTCTATGATTAACTGCATATTCTTCTCCAATATCTCAGGATGAGCCAGCGCTTTCTTTGCTTTTTCCTTCAGATCGTCTGGAATGCCGTTTTTCCAAACTAGAGTGGCAATATCTCTTGTATCGCTTGGTCTAGCAGACATCATCTTCAAGAGCAAATAGTCAGCATAATCAGGAACGAAAACCTCAACATGTTTTTGGGCAATTGGAATTTTCACTTTCTTGGTTTTCTGCAAAAATGTCTCTGTAATAAAGAATATTTGCTCCTCGGTTCTTCCTCTCACTTCCCCTTCCAAAAAATCCATTGAAATCTTGGCGCTTCCGCCATCAACTTTGAAAAGCTTAATGCCCCTCAGAAAACCATAGCTGCCTCTTTTCTCAAAAACTTCTGTGCTCAAATCTTTAGGCAGCAACTTTTGAATTTTATCTAGATTCCAGCCATCCGTTTTTTTTAGGACAAAATCGCAATCTCTTGTATATCTTGAAAATGCCGTGAATGCTCTGAGAGCATAGCCGCCTATCAAAACAATTTTTGGATTTTCAAATCCGCCAGTGTGCGAAGAAATATATGCCAATATCTTTTCGATTTCTTCTTCTCTCAACTTCATAATGTCTGAGTGCTTAACCAAGTTCGACAACCTTTTCTATTGCTTCATCAATTTCTCTTTTAACAAAGGCATCTTCCAATTTTGCTTCCCTATGTGGGAACTTTGCGCCGCCTAACTCACCCATCTGATGGAACCCATATTCCAAGGCTTGCTTGGCCCTCACGTTTGTCTTGGAGATTCTCTTCCAATAAGAGGCCTTGTATAACCTGTCTAAATTGATTCTGCTTCTATTCTCGTACAAAGTTGCGAATGCATCTGTGAAAGCCCAGTTCTGCAAGCATTCAATTACGTTTTCTTCTATATCCTCGACGAATAAGTTACCGACCTTTCTGTATTTAATTTTGGACGGGTCTTTTGAATATTCAACTTCAACGCTCCAACCTTTTTTCTTTGCGAATTCCTTCAATGCTTTCCCGTATGACTTGTCTTTAACCTTCAAAACGTAAACATCTCTATGAACAAAGTCATTGTTCCAGAAAGACGCGGCAGTCTGGGCGGAAACTACTTTAAAGTTCTTGTCTTTCTCCAAAAAGTCCCAGACATCCTTAATCTCGGAAGGAACCCAGTACCAGCCCCACTTGACCCGTTCGATCAAACCATCTTTGGACAACTTGTTCAAGTATTCCTTGGCGTGTGGCTCGATGCCTTTTATAGACTTGACGCTAACCAAGCTTCCTTCTAACCTCTTCAATTTCTCGTTAAACGCTTTCAAATATTCGGGCATCGTTGTTCACCTTTTATAATTGTTTGGCAAACTACTTAAAGATATCCGTTCACCTTTCAGAATATTTTGGCAAACAGTATTATACATGCAAAGAACCAGAATTGGACAAAACATGTAAAAACTGAAATGACGGCTTAAACGCTCTTGTGAAGCTAGCCCTCGACACTTTATGCAAACACCAATCACGCGAGAAGCATGAAAAGTGGAGCTGGAATCGCCACGAAATCTTCACTTAGCCGAGTCTCCTTGCCTCTATAGACCAATATTCCTCGCGTTCCCAACTGTCTACTTATTCCTACAAGCTTCTTTACATGATCACTATCAACTTCCTCACCAGAATAAACCTCGATAGGAACAAGCTTTCCCTTGATGTCTATTAAGAAATCTATTTCCTTACCATGCTGCGGCTTGTAATAGAACATCTTTCTCTTCAATAACCTCAGATCCTGAATTACTTCTAAAGAGAATACCATGTGAGCAACGTTACTGGCCACAACCATTTCCGTCATAACCCCTTTCCAACGGTCCAGCGTGTTCAAAACCATGGAATAAGCCTCTCTATTCCCTGCGCTCATCGCCTTGAAAGCATAAAACATCAACGGATCCCAAAAATAGAATTTTCTGGGGGTTTTCACTGGCGATCTGCGCCTACCAAACTCTTTCAGCTTTGCCACTTCAAGCAGCACAAAGGCATCAACGAGGTAGTCCAGATATTGTTTAACCGTGTTGTGCGAAATACCAAGTTTGAGCGCTAAGCTATTGGCACTTGTTTCCTTTATCGGGACTGTCTCATATAATCCACCAGGGGCCTCAAGCAATTCCCATAGGACATTGTAAAGTGTGTCTTCGTTCAGACGCCATTTCATAGCATCTTTGACTGCAAGGTCGACGAACTCCGAATAAACACTGGGATCAATTCTTCCCAGAGCAAGCTGTTGCCGAATCGCCAGTGGAAAACCACCTGTCAGAAGATAGTTCTCAAAATACGCATACAACTCATCAAGATAAGCTTCAGCCATCTCTAAGCTCGCCGGCATTTTGCCCTCAGGTCTTGTAAGCTCCATAAAAGCTTCAAGTCTTTTCTGAACCTCCAAAAACCTCTCGTTAGTAAAAAAGTCTCTCAGAGCACGTCTACCAGCCAACTGCTCCCTATAATATGCATATTCAGCAAACTTCATCGGAAAGAGCAACTTGTCATTACCGCCCTCCAACATTACTCCCTTTCTCAAGCCAAGAACCTCAGCCCCCTTCTTAACATCCAAACTATGACTACCCGTAATCAACAACTTTACCTTGTTCTTTGTTAGAAGACCAGCATCAAAGAGATCCTTAACAGCCACCTGCCAGTTGCGCAGACTACTTACTTCATCCAGAAAAACGTAAGCGCTTCCAGGATAATCCCTCCTTCTGGAGAGAAAATCTCGAATTATGTTCGCTAAGCCTTCAACACCGCCCAAACCAGCTCTATCACAGCGGATGTAAACCATCTTGAGCGGATTGGCCTCTTTTGGATGAGAAAGAGAGTAGAGAAGAAGCTCTCTGAGCATAAGCTTAACCAGCGTAGTCTTTCCAACGCGTCTCGGTCCCCTTATACTTACCAGAACATAACCTTCTGCAGCGTCAAACAGGGTATTCTTTCTTAAGAGGAAAAGAAGTCGCGGCATCCATATCTCTTCAATCCTTAAGGCTGCACCTGACCTTCTCTGTTGACCAAGCTCCAGATCTCGCTCTCCCATCTCCTCAGTTAAAGGCGCTCTAAGCGAACTTTCCATCTCTTCCGGTGGCAGTCTTTCACCTACAGTTTTCACTAAGCCCTGTAGGAAACTTAGAAAGTCAGGTCTCCACCACCAATTATCTTCAACAAGAGTTGATATTGACAAGTTTATCATCCAATCTTGTCAGTGAGTTGACAAGATATAAGATTTTCCTACAATAACCATTTGCAGAGGAAAACACATAAAACATCAATCAATCAGAAAAAGGAGATTTGCGGGAGACGTCGCCATTTAGCTTAGGTTCAAACCCGGCCCTCGGCACCACAAGGAGACCCACCTAGAATACTCAAGATTGTGAGCTTTTGCATAAACCAGCATCCAAGCGGTTCTCAATGTAAGCCTCATCAACCCGGACATCGTGACTCTCTATTGATGATTCGATTAAATCCTGCCGCACACAGGTCTGTTAAGAAAGGCAGAGAAACCACTCCACGCCTTGTGAAAAGGTGCAGCAGCAAAGGATTTAATGTCGATTCGCACACTCTTGACGCAAGATGATTCATGTGAGAAAAAAGGACATTGCATGGAACCTATCCGAAATCTTCCCGAGCACCACCGACCCCTCCGTCGAGAAAGCCATCGACGACCTCACCAAGATGGCAAAGCGTTTTGCCAAAAAATATCAGGGAAAAATCAAGAACTTCTATGCCAAAGACCTGCTAAAATGTATTCAGGAGTTCGAAGCCTATCAGGCCAAGCTTGGCGACATTTCACTGTATGGTAGCCTAGCGTTTGCAGCCAACATGACCCTGCCAGAAACCCAGCTGCTCCACGACAAAGTCACCAAAAAAGAAGCCGAACTGGGCAAGATGCTGGCGTTTTTCGAACTCGAAGTAGGAGCCTTGATCTCGAGAAAACCAAATATCATATCAGACCCGACACTGGCGAACTACAAACATGCTTTAGAGAGACTCAGAAGGCAAGTTGCCCATCAGCTGTCCGAAGTAGAAGAGCAATTGATCATTGAAAAAGACCAGTTCGGAGTGAAAGCTTGGGAAGAACTGCAAGCCAAGTGGCTTAACACTAGAATGTTTGAAGTCGAAGTGGAAGGCAAGAAAAAGACTCTCTCTTACGGCGAAGCTAACGGACTGCTGCTTCACCCTGACCGCGCTACGCGAGAATCGGCAGACAAGTCAATCTACGGTCTACTGGGGCAACAGGGGGAAATATTCTCCTCAGCGCTTAGAAGCATCTGCAACGACTGGCTCAACGTATGCGAAAGAAGGAAATACGATTCTCCAATGCGTGCAAGCCTAATAGCGAACGACATTGGCGAGCACATCATCGAAAACCTGCTCAAAGCAATCGAGAACTATGCCAGCCTTTACCGGCGATATCTTAAACTCAAAGCCAAGATGATGGGACTGCCAAGGCTCGGCTGCCACGACATGATGGCTCCTTTATCCAATGCGCCCCGCATGAAATTCGACTATGAAAAAGCAAGGGAGCTGGTCATTAAAGCCTACAGCAAGTTTGATGAAGACTACGCTTTCGCCGTCAAAAACATGTTTGACAAAAACCACTTGGACTCGTCACCGAGATTCGGAAAACAAAACGGTGCTTTCTGCGCAGGCTGGTACAATGGCAAATCTGCCTTCATACTCAACAGCTTCAACGAAACATTACACGACATTTACACTCTGGCTCACGAACTCGGTCATGCAACTCACGATTACTATTGGGAACGAAAACAAACAATCACGAATGGAAACATCCCGATGATCGTAGCTGAGACCGCCTCAATATTCGGAGAACTGCTACTCACTGACCTTCTACTCAACGAGGCAAAATCAGAGGAAGAAAAGAAAGCGATCATCTGCTCAGTTCTCGACGGAGCAGGCATGGTAGCCTTCCAAGTAACCGCCAGAGCTTGGTTTGAACAGACTCTTTACAACGCGGTCAAACAAGGAGAATACCTTAACTATAAAACCATATGCAAATACTGGACCGCGGCCAGAGACAAGATTTACGGAGACGCCGTCGAATGGTTCGATGTCATGGAGGCAGAATGGACCATGAAACCGCACTACTACATGGCTAACTTCAGATTCTACAACTACCCATACGTATATGCGCAGCTGTTCGTCTACGCCCTCTACCGGAAATACCTTGAAGAAGGCAAGAAGTTTGTGCCAAAATTCGAGAAAGTTCTCTCAGCCGGCGGCAGCATCTCCCCCGTAGAAATCGGCAAAATCGTCGGCCTCGACATCACTGACCCGGACTTCTGGGACCTCGGCATGAAACAATTCGAACATTTCATTGAAGAACTGGAGAAAATCGTTAACAAACGGGCACGTGCTAAGAAGTAGGCGGAAAAGCCAAAATCTTACCGATATTCCCACTTAGCATGGTTTCTGCTGCCGTCTCAGCGCCGGTTGCGCAAGTTCTAGACCAAGAAATAGATCAGCAAAACTGTTGTGAATGTTACTATGAAAGAGGGAACAACGTATTTGTAGACTTTTCCAAGGGAGCATTTGAAGTATCTTGCAGTGAATGCGAAGCACAGGTGTGTCGGTGAAATCACGTATCCCAAGTAGGCGCTCATGTAAACCAGTGAAGCCATTTTTGGCGAAAAGGCCATGATCCCGGTCAGGATTGGAATGCTTATGGAGACCCCGCCTAATGCGGAGGCTGTCAGAATTCCTAGAACGGCAGGGATGATTACCAAGAGCACCGTGGTGTCCACGCTTCCGCTTGCAACGAGATTCTCGAAAATGCCCGAGATTCCCGTGGCCTTTATTACACTTCCAAGTAGAAATGCACCGTAAGCGGCGAGCGTTATCCCGTAGATTCCCCAGCTTTTCAAAGGTTTCAAGAAGACCTGAAGGCTCAGCTTGGAGATCGCGATCAAGACGATAATGCCGACTGTGACCGCTATGAGCACGTCAAACCCTTGCTTGGAGAAATCCTCAAAAACCATATCCAAACCAACTGCAACAATTATCGAAGCCAGAATCGGAGAGAAGGACTTGAAGAAATCTTTGAAGTCCGAGTTCAGTTCACTCTTTCCTCCGCAGAGTCCATTACTTTTCGGGTTAGAAACTTTCCAGAAACCTATGGCGTAGCCCACGGTCACCATGACGACGACCACTGGGATGTTACGCAAGATTAGCGAAGACACGGTTGTAGCCGACAGGGCCGCAGCCAATATGAGCACTTGACTTAGTGGATATACTGGAAAGATAGTATGTCTGAACCACAGGTTCACGTAAGCCTTCTTTTCAGGCCTCAGCTTCAGCTTGTCCGCTTCAGAATCCACCAGAGGTGCCGACATCAGTGCTCCGCCTGCAACTGGAAGGAGCCCTATCACCGCTGGAAGCACGCTTAACACGACTTTCGGCTTCTTGATGATCCTGCTTAGGCTTTCGCTCAGGTGGTTGATGATTCCTGTTTCCTTGTAAAGCTCGCTCAAAAGCATTATTCCAAAGGTTGCGAGAGAAACTGAAATCGTGAGCACGTCTGACGTGGTCTTGAATATTATGTTGGGGATGTCTAACCACGAAAGTGAGAGAAGAGCCAGAAATATGGCTGTCGCGTTCAAAGTTATCCCAAGATTCACATGCTTGTACAGCAATACTGCAAGAAACGCGAAAGAAACAACAAGTGCCAAAGGTGTGCTCAGAAGACCCAAACGCAGACTTCCTCACATGTTCCTGTTTAGAAATCGAAAGGTAGCCGCCTCACCTCATAACCTTTTCCATTCCAAAAAACCCAAGCAAGTTGGGCTGATGCATGTTATGCTCCTTCGGTTCTCATCTCGTTAAGGCTTTTAGGACAAGTAGTGTTAGTCTCACCCATGCTGACCAGG
>PEWI01000184.1:0-245 GCA_002779555.1 Candidatus Bathyarchaeota archaeon CG07_land_8_20_14_0_80_47_9
CAGAGCAAAAAATTTTTTGATAAATGGGTCTCCGGCAGCCAATCCCTCAGCGGTCAGGTTGCCGGGAGTTACCTCGCCCTCAAGG
Source organism: Candidatus Bathyarchaeota archaeon CG07_land_8_20_14_0_80_47_9 (assembly GCA_002779555.1). GTDB lineage: Archaea > Thermoproteota > Bathyarchaeia > Bathyarchaeales > Bathycorpusculaceae > 20-14-0-80-47-9. The sequence goes on from PEWI01000184.1 coordinate 86, forward strand.
GCAGCGTCTTTCTCTGCCTGACAGATTTCTTCCTCCGAAATCTCGCGCGGAGGCACTTCAAAAGGAATTCGGGCTATCCTCAATGGCACGGATGTAATAGGTTCGCACTGAGCCAATGAATCCAGTACAGTTTTTGCATATCCCTCGCCAATGCGTTGGG
>PEWI01000184.1:483-1894 GCA_002779555.1 Candidatus Bathyarchaeota archaeon CG07_land_8_20_14_0_80_47_9
AAATTGCTGAAACAGGTTGAAGGTGGAGCATAAGATGGCCAAAGAGAAGTTGAAGGTAGCCTTCTATTGGGCTGCAAGCTGCGGCGGTTGCGAAATCGCAGTGTTGGACATAAACGAGAAAATACTGGACGTGATACAGATAGCTGACATAGTGTTCTGGCCTGTGGCTGTGGACGTGAAATACAAAGACGTTGAAAACATGCCTGACAAGTACATTGACGTGTGCTTCTTCAACGGGGGAATCCGAAACAGCGAACAGGAACACATGGCTAAGCTCCTGAGAAAGAAGTCAAAACTGCTAGTTGCCTATGGTGCTTGTGCACATCTCGGAGGGGTTCCAGGCCTAGCAAATGTGGCTGACAGGAAGGAAATCTTCGAAAAAGCCTACAAGACTACATTCTCAACAGACAATCCGAGCTACGTGACGCCGAAGGCAAGTTCACATGTGAAGGAGGGTGAGGTGGACCTTCCAGAGTTCTACGACACTGTCCTGCCGCTGGATAAGGTGGTTGATGTTGACTATTACGTTCCAGGGTGTCCGCCGGCTGTTGAACGCACGACTTTTGCTTTAGACGCCATTGCGAAGGGTGAGCTGCCAACGAAGGGTTCGGTGCTTGCGCCTGTGAAGTCGGTGTGTGATGAGTGTCCGAGGAAGAAGGAGAACAAGAAAATCACGAGAATCTACCGCACGTACGAGAAGGCTCCTGAACCTGAAAGATGCTTGCTTGAGCAGGGAATCATCTGCATGGGTCCAGCCACCCGAGGCGGATGCGGCGCTAGGTGTTTGAATGCGGACATGCCTTGCACTGGCTGTGGCGGGCCTTGTCCGAACGCGCCTGAGCAGGGTGCAGCCATGATAAGCGCATTGGCTTCTATCTTGGGTTTGGAAGAGGAGAAGGAGAAATATTCAGATGAGGATGTTGAAAAGCTGATGAGTCAGGTGAAAGACCCTATTGGAACGTTTTACATGTACGCCTTGGCAGCGTCGATTCTTGGAAGGAGAGTGATGAAAGAATGAAAAAGGTAATGATTGAGCCGATTACGAGGCTTGAAGGTCACGGGAAAGTGGCAATATTCCTTGATGACGCTGGGGAAGTGGCTAATGCTTACCTTCAGATTCCTGAGCTTAGGGGTTTTGAGAGGTTCTGCATTGGAAGAAAAGCTGAAGACATGCCTATATTGACGAGCAGAATCTGCGGAGTCTGCCCGGTTGCACATCACTTTGCTGCAACGAAGGCTTTGGACGCAGCGTTTAATGTAGAGCCGCCATCGGCAGCCAAGAAGCTCAGGGAACTCATGTATGCAGGATACATCATCTACGACCATACTCTGCACTTCTACTATCTTGGCGGCCCAGACTTCGTGGTCGGTCCAGATGCACCGCCCGAGAAGAGGAATATCATCGGTGTGA
>PEWI01000253.1:0-562 GCA_002779555.1 Candidatus Bathyarchaeota archaeon CG07_land_8_20_14_0_80_47_9
CATTCAGGGTTGCCATCTTCAGAGCTGCATATGCTGGCAAAACTGTGGGATCCAAGTACTCGTGCTTCTGAAGCAGGGCACCAGTTTTCATGGTTTCAAACAAGTCGAGACTGTTGTTACTTGCAGGTCCATCGGTTCCCAAACCTACATTGACGCCGAGGTCAGCTAGATCCTTGATCTTCGCTGCGCCCAAGCCAAGCTTCATGTTGGCGACGGGAACGTAGGCCGCGTTTACCTTGCGGTTGGAAAGTGTGCGCATGTCTTTCTCTGAAAGGTTAATGCAATGCGCTGCAAGAACATGATGGTTTAGTAGGCCTATCTTGTTGAGGAATTCAACTTCACTCAAGCGGTGTTTCTTCTCAAACTCTCTAAGCATCGTCTCAGATTCGCCCAAATGCAGGTGCAAGCCGACTCCAAGTCTTGAGGCTTCTTCACCAACTTTGAGAAGTAACTCTGGACTGCAACTGTAGACCGCGTGTGGGGCAAGCATCGCGCTGACTCGTCCATCTGCATAGCCTCGAAAGTGCTCGGCGAAACTCACGCTTCTGGCAAGCATCTTTTC
>PEWI01000253.1:678-1588 GCA_002779555.1 Candidatus Bathyarchaeota archaeon CG07_land_8_20_14_0_80_47_9
TGGTTCCCCCTTTAATCATCTCCAAGCAGCCCAGAAGCGCCCCATTGTAGATGTCTTCAGGCTTCAGGCGGGCCTCCAGAGGCCAGATAGTCTCCTTCAGCCAAACATCCAGGGGTTTGTCTTCAGCTAGTCCTCGAAAAATGGTCATGGGCACATGTGTGTGGCAGTTGATCAAGCCAGGCAAGGCTACTTTTCCCTTTGCGTCTATATTGACTTCTGCCACAATCCCTCTGGCAGGAAAGCTTTTGCCGACAAAGGTTATTCTACCGTCTTTCACGGCTAAGGCGCCGTTCTCTATGAAGGCTTTTTGGGTCATGGGCAAAATTGTGCATCCGTGCATTAGGAGGTCAGCGTTTTTCAAGCGTACACCATTAGGGTACTGGCAGAGCTAGCCATAAAAATGTTAATGCTCTCGCGTCAGAAGTATCTTGGTTGTTCAGCCTTCCCCTTTCGGCGATGGAAAGCAGAGATGCCGGCGTTGCAAGTGGTCTAGATCAACGGTTTGGCGTGTTCCATCTTTCGCATTAGAGGGCGCAGGGTTGACTGCGGGATGTTTCCCTCAGCCAGATCGTCCTTGGACATTCCTGTGTTGCCTATTTTTTTGCATATGAAGTTGAGCGAGTCTTCAGTGAAGTTCAGCAGGTTTTGTCCCTCATTTGTCAGCTTGTACACTTTCCTAGGCCTCTCGTTTTGCATGTTCCATTCGCTTTTCACGTATCCCTTCCTCTCCAGCGCATTCAACAGCGGGTAGATGGTGCTTGGGCCGAAGTAGACTCCGAAGGTTTTGCGGATTTTCGTGATTATCTGGTAACCGTGCATTGGCTGAGAGTTTAGGAACTGAAGTACTACCATGTCTAGAAGGCCTTTCATCAATTTTACTTGAACTTCTTTCGAGTTGTTCATCATTACT
>PEWI01000093.1:0-1789 GCA_002779555.1 Candidatus Bathyarchaeota archaeon CG07_land_8_20_14_0_80_47_9
CAACGTTTTCGTTCCTGTAGTCGTGACGATGTCAATCGTGACTTTTGCCGTGTGGTTCTTCATTTTCGGTAACCAAAGTTTAGCACTGACCACAATGGTGGCTGTCTTAGCCATATCTTGCCCATGCGCGTTGGGCATTGCCACACCGGCAGCCATAATGATTGGTGTCGGCAAGGGCGCAGAAAACGGGGTTCTCATCAAAAACAATGCAGTGCTTGAAGTTGTAAAGAACCTTGATACAGTTGTCTTTGACAAGACAGGCACCTTGACGAAAGGCAAACTTGACGTCACAGACATAGTCGCAGATGACAGAAGGAAGATCCTTGAAGTTGCCGCAATTGCAGAAAAATGGTCGGAACACCCCATAGGACAAGCTATCGTGAAGAAGGCTGAAAATGAAGGAATAAGCGTTGCCGAACCAGAATCTTTCGACGCCTTACCTGGCTTCGGCGTGACTGGAGAAGTCAAAGGTAAGAAGGTGCTGATTGGAAATCGTGCTTTGATGAAGAACAACAACGTGTCAGTTCAACAGTTGGAAAACGAAATTGAAAAGCTCGAAAGCGAAGGTAAAACCGTCCTGATAGTGGCCGTCAAAGGAAAGGCAGCAGGAGCAATAGCCGTCTCTGACACGGTTAAAGAGCATTCCAAAGAAGCGATAAGCGCCCTGCAAAAGATGGGATTGAAGGTGATAATGCTCAGCGGTGACACCAGACGAACTGCGGAGGCAGTTGCCAAACAGCTAGGCATAGACGAAGTTCTGGCAGAGGTGGTGCCAGCTCAGAAAGTCGATGAAATCAAGAAACTGCAAAGCCAAGGACGATTCGTGGCTATGGTCGGCGACGGAATAAACGATGCACCCGCCATAACGCAAGCAAACGTCGGCATCGCGATTGGAAGCGGAACAGACGTAGCTGTTGATTCCGGAGATATCGTTCTAGTCAAGGACGATCCGAGAGACGTGGCGACCAGCATAAAACTAAGCAGAAAGACACTGGGCAAAATCAAGCAGAACCTGTTCTGGGCGTTCTTCTACAACATCATAATGATTCCGCTCGCCGCAGGCGTATTGTATTCAACATTGGGCGTGCTCATACCGCCGGAGGCTGCGGCAACGTCGATGATACTCAGCGACATAACCGTTGTTGGAAATTCGATGCTGCTGAGAAGATTCAAACCCTAAAAAGTCACAGGCAAAACAAGGAAAAAAATAGTTCGTCAACAACGCCTAGAAATTCTATTGTCCGCCAGTGTATCTGGTCGGGTTCTTGTCAAACGTTACCTTGCAGGCTTGAGCACAGAAATAGTAAGTTTTGCCCCTGTATTGTGATTTGAATTTCGCAGTTTTCTCGTCCACCATCATCCCACAAACTGGATCTTTTGCCATAAATGAGTCACCTCCCTTCCAACCTTGAATTTCAGTGTTTAAATCTAGTCTGAGTCTTCACCCTATTTTCGTTTGCGGAACGAAAGGAAGCGCCCGCTAGTACGTTCGGTCGCCGATCTTCCTTTTGATGGCCTTTTCTTTGTCCACGTCCATACCACACACGGGGTCTCTTGGCACTATGCTTCACTGCACTGTACAATATTCTTAAATTGAGCCTCGAGGTAGGCTTTTCTATGCATGAATGGGCGTTGGCTGAAGCGGTAATTGCCGCCGTTGCAGAAGCAGCTGAGAAGGAAAGGCTCACAGAGGTTGCAGAAGTGCGGATAAAGGTCGGCGAACTGCAACAGGTAGACGTGGGCATACTGGAATTTGCCCTTTCACAGCTCAAAACGAGCAAGTTCAAGA
>PEWI01000093.1:1976-3193 GCA_002779555.1 Candidatus Bathyarchaeota archaeon CG07_land_8_20_14_0_80_47_9
GAAAGGCGGCGTAGGCAAAAGCCTGATCGCGTCAACACTTGCTTTAACGCTGGCCAAGAAAGGGTACAAGGCGGGTCTTTTCGACTTGGATTTCACAAGCCCGTCCACACACATCATATTGGGCATTGAAGGCGTGCAACCGAAGGAAGACAAGGGCATAGTGCCGCCGAAGATTCACGGTCTGGAGTACATGTCAATAGTTTACTATTCACGGGATCAAGCAACTCCGTTGCGAGGAGCAGACGTTTCAAACGCGCTGATAGAGCTTCTATCAATCACAAGATGGGGAAAGCTGGATTTCCTCGTTTTGGATATGCCGCCGGGAATTGGAGACGCAACACTGGACCTGATAAGGCTCATCAAAAAAATAGAATTCCTAATAGTGACAACGCCTTCGCAGTTGGCTTTCGAAACCGTGAAGAAACTGGCAAGCATGCTGGAAGAACTCAAAATTCCGATACTAGGCATTGTGGAAAACATGAAAATGAACCACTCAGAGGCTATACGAGTGCAAACCCGAAAACTAGGCTTAACCTATCTCATCGGGATACCTTACGACCCACAAATCGAAGAAACCATTGGAAAAACGAACAAGCTCCTAGACACAAGAATGGGCAAAGAAATAGAGCAGCTAGTCCCCCATCTTGGATAAAAGAGGAAGCGTTAGGCACATTTTTGCATTCGAGGTTCGATCATCAGTGCATATAGGAAACAACGCATTCCTGAGCATGAGACACAAGGCTTCGAAAGAAAGAGGAAGCTCCAGTTCAACCTATATATAGAGGGGGTTAAGTCCACTAGAACTGCGTTATATGCCTATGTTTACAAATATGCTAGTGAGAACACCCGTGGCGATTGTCAACAGCAGGGCGATGACCGCGCGCACCATGACGCTGCCGCTCTTGGTCGCCACGTTACTAACAGCCGTGGTCCACAAAAGAAAACATTCACCTTAACCCGTTTTCTTCTTAGCCACCTTGGGCAAGTTACGGCCTTTTCTCTCTCGCTCGTATCCTATCAGGTGTCCAACTTCCTTTTCACGTTCCTGACGACTTCCAAAAGAATGCCCTAGCCTCGATCGATTCAAGCGCATGAAGGTTTCTCCCTAGAAAAGTGAGCGTTTGGTGCGGTCGCCGAGATTTGAACCCGGGTCGTCAGCGTGGCAGGCTGATGTCCTAGACCAGGCTAGACTACGACCGCACGTAGGTGGGCTAGAG
>PEWI01000093.1:3203-3568 GCA_002779555.1 Candidatus Bathyarchaeota archaeon CG07_land_8_20_14_0_80_47_9
AAGGTTCTTATTTTCCTTTTCTAAATACGACTTATGAACAGAATCATTACGACAAGATCCAAACCCAGCATTCTTTCACCGAACCATGCGTTTCAGTGAGCTTTGGTCATTCTTCTTGTTACAGGTCGCTTGAGTTGATGATTAGGTCATTTGGGATGGCTGTTAACGCCAGTTGCAGGAATTGTTCCAAGGTTAACCCGATATCCTTGCACGTCAGTATGCCATTTCTCAGAAAAACAGGAAACGATTCACTCTCGAACACTTTCTTCAACACGCCAAGCCCAAGTTCACGAGTCTTCCTTTGCGGGGTTGCCAGTGCCGCACGCACTATCAAAAACGAGACACAGTCTGTGGCGATGAGTGCC
>PEWI01000103.1:0-1372 GCA_002779555.1 Candidatus Bathyarchaeota archaeon CG07_land_8_20_14_0_80_47_9
TTCAGCATGCGGTAGATGGTTTCAGGCTTTGCCTGGTGCCTGAACTTCTGGTAGATCCAGTCCACAAGCCTTCTGAAACATTGACGCTTCACCCAGCGGCAGACTTCGCCAAGCGTGGCGAGGCGCCTCCCCAAGCGACTTGACGCCTTGCTTACTGAATGACGCAGCAGGGTTAGAAGAGTATACGCGTTAAAGACCAGGTGCCAGTGTGTAATGGCTCCTCGGCCCTTCCGCAGCTGATACTCCTCTAACCCCAAGTTCTGTTTTGCATCGCGGTAGAAATCCTCTATGGTGTGCCTCACCTTGTAGGCTTCAAGAAGGCGCCTGCTGGGCCAGTCCACCCGGTTGCTTACGTAGAAGTGGAAGCCGTCTTGCTCCTTGGAGACGACCAGCTTCACGTTTCCAGCCTTGGGCATCCAAGCTTTCAGACCGCACAGCACATAGGCTTCACCCTTGATCTTGACCGTTTTGAAGCGCTTCTCTGCTAGGCTTTCCGCGAGCTGCGTTACGTTCATCTTCTGCCCCTTATAGTGGACTATGCGGTTAGATTCGGCTTGTGTGACCCAGTCCCATCCTCTTGCACGGGCAGCTTCGGTGATCTGATGGCAAAAGAACCAGCTGTCAAACCCCAAGACCGTCCTGGTGCCTCCTGGAGGCGTAAACTCGTTGATCTGCTCGATTGCAAGCTGGATCTTGGTTTTGAACGCCTGCCCCTTCTTTTGGCAGGTCTCTTTCTTCACGTACAAGCCCAAGCGCACGGGATATTCCACGTCGCCGTTGACGTAGTGCGTGGTAACAACATCGTGGCCCCAGACTGCCTTGCCTTCAGCGCTGTCGAAGTGGTATCCAGCCTCTTCCATGTGCTTTCCTGTCTTCCTGTTGATGGTGTCGTCGATTAGGAGGAAGCCTGTGGAACCTTCTGGAACAGGAAGCTTCTCCCTAACTAGGGCTAGCCGTTTGGCTTCGAGGCGTTGAAGGGACCAGGGTGAAGAGGTTAGGAAGCGGTTGAGGCTACTCTGGTTTTTCGCGTCTAGGAAGGATCGGTTTATGGCGTCTATGTTCTTTTTGCCTTCACAGGCCACAAGGCCTAGAATGTAAGTGGAGTAGTTTCTGAACTGAGGCTTGGAGAAGCAGGGTTTAAACTGTTCGAGAAGCTGCTCCAAAACGCTCACGGCTGACGAAACAAGCATGCTGCAAGGTCCCTCCGACTGAACCGACTAACAATATTGCCCGAACCACCAAAAAGCTTTAGAGTCGAAAAAACGCAAAACTTCAGTCTAATAAACCTTGCACAAAACGGCTGGAAAATCTATTTTGAAGGTTCTCTTTACTTTAACTCATCTCTCCACTAGGCGAGAGTGTCGCTTCAGCG
>PEWI01000103.1:1552-1795 GCA_002779555.1 Candidatus Bathyarchaeota archaeon CG07_land_8_20_14_0_80_47_9
CGGTTCGCAGTTTGTTTTGTCTTTATCTTCACTGCTATGTGTCAGAGCTCAATTGCCAACTCAAATAGGAGGCTTAGCAACCGACGTGGTCTTCGTTGATGGAGGAAACACATTCAGACTCTACCAAGTAGCCCGCCTTGCCCAGCTTCATCAGCTTAACCCGAAAGAAGTGCTGGAGCGCATTTACATCTCAAGAGCATTCACAGCTTACCAGATGACCTCGCTCATAATGGAGAAATTGAA
>PEWI01000082.1:0-5076 GCA_002779555.1 Candidatus Bathyarchaeota archaeon CG07_land_8_20_14_0_80_47_9
GCTCGCGCGGCTGGTGCACTTGTATGGTGGCTACATGTGACTGATATCATTGTTAACATTATCCCCTTACAATTACCATCATCATGTACGAACGTAGAATACAAAATATGATCTATACTCCAATCTTCTTTAGTCTAGCAATCTTCTTTCTCTTCTCTTTCCTTTCCCTTTTCGTTAGAGGCTTAGGTCTCCCTTCAGCCTCATAGCCCTCTTCTCTTTCTTTTCACCTTTCTTCTTCTTGCCCATCATATCGCCTCCCCATAATAATTGCGTGCGCTCTAAATTTTATTCCTCTCTTTTGCCTTACGGCGTCTCTTCTTCTGTTTCGACTTTTGTGGTCTGTGTGGCACTTACTAGGAGGGTTACGTAGGCGGCTATCATGTTTCTCAGTTTTGGGAGGAGGCTTTGACGAGGCTTTTAACAATAGAAGAGAATATCGAAGAAGAAAGCAAAGATGATTAGTCCGCTAGCTTCAGCTGCCTTTTTAGGGTCTTATAGCGGTTTCTCACCGTGACCTCAGTGACGCCTGCTGCTTCGGCGATGTCCTTCTGTGTCTTCTTCTCGCTGTTCTGCAAACAAGCAATATAAAGTGCTGCAGCAGCCAACCCCATAGGGTCTTTTCCGGCAGTAGCTCGTTTATTTCTGGCTTCCCGAAGAATTTGTATAGCAATTCCCTGGGTCTTGCCCGAAATTCCTGTTCTTTCAGCGATTTTTGAAACGTACGTGAGGGGGTCAGCGATGGGCATGTGCATGTCAAGTTCACGTATCAAAAGGCGGTAGCAACGGGCAACGTCCTTTTTATCGACTAGGCTTGCCTCTGCGATTTCATGAAGTGCTCTTGGGGTTCCACTTCCACGGCAAGCCGCATAAACCGCAGCAGCCGTTATGGCTGCGATAGACCTTCCGCGGACTAAGCTCTTATCTAAGGCTTTACGGTAAATGACCGCAGCCTTCTCTTTGATTGGCCGTGGAATGTAGACCTTGTCTGAGAGGCGGTCAAGCTCAGCCATTGCCTGGGCTAGGTTTCTGTCAACTGAAGAATGCGCCCTAGAACGGATCTGCCATTTCCTCAGACGCCACATCTGCAAACGCGTGGAAAGAGGAAGCTTTCTTCCGAAAGCGTCACGGTCAACCTGGCTTATGGCCGTTGACAAGCCCTTATCATGAACAGAATAAGATGTTGGCATCCCAACGCGGCTTCTTGAAGCTTTCTCTTCTTGGGTAAAGGCACGCCATTCTGGTCCTTTATCCATCATTTGCTCGTATAAGACGAGTCCGCAGTCGCCGCAAACAGCTTCACCCGTATCATAATCATGGATAAGGTTTACACTAGCGCATTCCGGACACTTATCTCGCAACGTTTGCTGAGACCGTGCCACTTTCTTTCTTTTTTCCATCTTTTCTGTCTCTATCATGTGGAGTAGGGTCATAACAGATAACCTCCACAAAACGCAATTCTCCATATTAGGGATCAGAGTTTGAGCGATTTGACCATACAATTACAACGTGTGCTGAATAAACGTTTCGGCATGATAATTTTTCAGTTAAGGTTTGATACCGTTAAACCTAGCGCGCGCTTGACCATTTGCCTAAGATTTTTGGCTTCAGCGCCTGCATTCTTATAGCTTTCTTAGGATGGAAAGGGTTAATCGCTTGAACGCTACTAAGTAAGGGAGCAAAAGAGCTTCGAAAAAAGGAGCTTGAAGAGTCAACATCCATTAGGGTGATATACGGGGAAGCAGAGGCTAGCGAATGGAAATTCGAGCGTGGTATTCCGGATATTTTCTTCTGGCGGAGCTCGTCTGCGCGTTGTCTAAGCGGAGGCGTTTCAAAACTGTTCCTTGTGGATGACGAGACGCTAAAGAAGGTCGCTGCGTTGTTCGGAGAGGATGCTGTTAGAGTAGTTGAGGTCCTCAAGGGGGTTGACGAGATTACAGATATTGAGATAGCGGATAAAACCCAAATACGCCTCAACCTGGTTCGCAAGGCACTCTACAGGTTCTATGACCACTCCATCGTGGCTCTCAGAAGGTCCCGCGACAAAGAAACAGGCTGGTTTATCTTCAACTGGAGACTCCAACCAGACCAACTGGAAGGCTTTATCCTGAACCAAAAGCGACGTGTTCTAGAAAAATTGGAAACGCGGCTTGAGTACGAGAAAAGCCATGAGTTCTACACCTGCCAAACGCCAGGCTGCAAGCGATTCCCTTTCGAAGAGGCGTTTGAGCTTCTCTTTAAATGTCCCGCCTGCAACAAACCAATGATGTACCTCAACAACGACCGGATCGTTGAGATCCTAACCCGAAAGATTGAACATATAAAAGTTCCGTGAGCGTTGAAATGTTAGAGAATTATTCCATCCGCGTATTTGCCAAACATTACTAAGCCATTCTATCTTATGTTGCGCCTTCATCAAAGAACGTAGGAGCTGTTGATTACACGATTATGTTTGCGGCACTGTGCTTGACGAAAAAACAGCAAAATTCAGGATAAATTTTGAAAGCGAGACATACTACTTCTGCTAGGGAGTTGCAAGAAAAAATTCAAACGCCATCCTAAGGAGTTCGTTAAATAATTTTACGCCTCAAATCTGCGCTCGCATTCTAAAAACACAGTTGTAGCAGTCAAACCTAACTATGCAACACAGAGACCGTCAGCGGCTTCACCAGAACATCGCCTGCATTAATGTAAAGGCGTCCTGAAAATGTGAGAAAAAAGGGAGAGTAACCTATCGTTGTTAGCTCTATTTAGTTTTCTTTTTACTTCCTTTTTTCTTCTTTCCGGCTAGACTTTTAGACACAATTGCAACCTCAAATCTACTGTTATCAGCGACTTCTATATATATAATTTCGTATGCACTCGTTATCTTAACACATTATCCAAAATCTGCCCAAATATGGTTATTAACAATAAATTAACGATTTCTTGAAGAGAAAATGTTCTTTGGAATTTTTCGGATGCGAGGAGTCAACGTACAGCCAAAATGGGAATCGAACTAGCGGCCCGACTTGACAATGTCGTCCAACATTCGAGGGAATTGCTTAGCGTGCTTGTCCTGTGAGACACTGGCTGAAAACGAGGTTAGGAGAGCTTTGAGGAGGCTTGTGGCTACAACTTGGTCACTCAATTGCTCATGAACGTATTTTGCCCCTATTTCTATACCGAAATGACAACATGTAAAGGATTTGATAATTATACATGTAGAAATGCAATACATCTTATCGGGCCAAAACACCCACCTTGCAGACGGATGATCTTAACAGACAAAAAGGTAAGAAGAATTTATGAAAGAATGTCCCCATTCTTCTTCAAATTCTTCCTCCTCAGTTTCTTCTGGTTCTTCCTCTTCAAATGTATATCTCACTAGTTTTCCTCTCCTTGTTTCGTTCCAGGGGCAGACCAATAGAACACGGGACACTTATAACCAATTCGATAGAATCCCTCAATGTTTCTTTCCTGTTCAACGCATGCATAGATGGATCATCAGAACAGGTAGTTCTGACAAGCAATTCAGCCCGACACGATTCTGGTAGATGGTGCCACTAAGCAGAGGCGTGTGCATTCTAGCTATTAGAGAATGTTAGTGGTGTTTAAAAGTGAGGTTCACCCATTATGTTCGTCAACACCTACAACGAGGAAGTTAAATTTTGTCTAGAGAACCAAACGTTATATACGTGGGTAGAAAGCCCCCGATGAATTACGTGTTGGGGATCCTAACAAGTTTCAGCGGGTCCAACGCCAAAGTTACTTTGAAGGCGAGAGGACAAGCAATAACTACTGCCGTCGACGCCGTCGAGATAACCAGACACAGATCCATGAAAGACCTGAGCATAGGCAAAATCGCCATGGGAACCGAAGAGATGCCACTAAGAGAAGGCGAAAACAGAGCACGGATGGTTTCAACAATGGAAATCACTCTAATACTACAGTAGGAAACAAGCAAAATGCGAAACAAAGTATGGACTACGCGCGCCCGCGGTCGACCCCCTGGTAGGTTTCATTCGTACGATGACATTCGGCTTCTCGAGTATCTCGTTAGAATTTCAGTGAAAAACGAAATCGATTCAGGCAAATTTTTTAGTTGCTTTCTTGATGCTTTTCAACATGTAGAAGCTACGTGCGGAGAACTATCGATTGAATGCCGTGTGAAGACACGGGATCACGCAATCTTTCTCATAACCAACACTCATAAAGTGGTTGCGCAATTTCCCATACCTGCGCATATTCTTGCAAAAACCAATCCACTCAAAGAGTTCACCTATAGGTCGTCGTTTATGAGGAACTCAGTCCAAGAGACTAAATCAAACCACTATCAGATTAAAGACCTAAGGGTTGGAATGAAACGAATTAACATAAAGGCCCGCGCTCTCGAAGTACCTCAGCCAAGGGTGGTCGCAACCCGTTTTGGCTTCTACGCGAATCTGACAAACGTCCTTGTTACTGACGAAACTGGAACTATCCAATTGCCTTTATGGAACAAACAAACAGATGGAATTTCTGCGGGTGACCTCATTCAAGTTGAAAACGCGAATGTTGTCGTGTTTAGAGGTGTACGCCAGTTAAAGATTGGTAGAAGCGGAAAAGTGAGCGTTGTCAAAAATAGTTAGTGTGTACACATTTACGCATTTACGCCGTGTATTGAAATCCGAAACGTACTTGGGAGAGACTGAGATTTGTCAAACAGAACGGATTCATTTGGAAGATTACTCTGTCCTCCTCCTACAAAGTTCAGTTCACATGCCCAAACCTAAAGCGAAGAAAGGAATGGCATATCATAGAGGTAAGCTGGGAGCTAGAAACCTCATTTTGCAACACAGCACTCAATAGCGCGCGTGGAATTTGACAAGATGAGATGTCATGGGAGAAATGGTGCCGTCACATGCTCTGTGGAAGGGACTTGAACCCGTTTGGGTATGGGTGCGCTAGAAGCTTAAACCCTATTAGGTGTGGTACAGGAATGGCTTCAAACTCTCGTTCAAACACTTCGGAATACTCATGTTTTATGAGTAAGAACTAGCTGATTTGTGTTTGAATTGGTCACATTTTACTCGCAATTTCGCTATACAGACGGGAGCC
>PEWI01000082.1:5146-7615 GCA_002779555.1 Candidatus Bathyarchaeota archaeon CG07_land_8_20_14_0_80_47_9
TTGGGCAGGCTTGCCATTTGCCTCACCGTACGAGCCATGAGCTCAAGGAATCCCGTAGTTTACGCTCTTGCTTCAGTGTACAAGAAGAGCACCAAAGACTGCCACGAAGTTGGAGGTGGAATATTGGGTAAAAGAAGGGTCATCAGTGAAGAAGAGCTTGAAAGTATGAAGTTGCTAGCTGCAAGTGATGTACTGGGCACGACTGTTCGAATGCTTGGTTTTGACAGAATCTTGGTGAGATGTCAAGATGGAAAAGAACGGTTGTGCAGAGTTCGAGGTAAGTTGAAGAGGCGAGTGTGGGTCAGAGAGGGAGACATCGTGTTGGTTTCTCCTTGGGATTTTCAGTCGGACAAACGAGGCGACATTTTCTGGCGTTACAGGAAGGATCAGACTGAATGGTTGAGGAGCCACCGCTACCTTACGATGTGAATGCAAGAAGAGAAGCCAATTGGTTAGTAAGAACCGATGCTGTGCGAAGAGTTTGGCGCGTCCTACCTGACTAATTCAACGGTTGTTCCGATAGCTTGACCGGGCACTCCTTTGCGGAATTTGGCTGTGACGACGCCTTTCTTGCCGTGCAAACTCGCAATTTTTCCGATAAACTCGTTCTTTCCGTACTTCAAAACTACTTTTCGGCCGATGAGTTGGCCTGCCTTTGAGACGGAATTTGCATCTGTAATTTGGATTAGGCACCATTTTGGCATTTGGGTTCTGATGCCTATTCGATAGTTTACTATTGTTCCATAAACAGGTTGAGACATAAGTATTCACCGTTGCAACATTTCCTTTAAGACGCACATCTCACTCTTAAGCATGTTTCACTTCGCCTTGCCCCGCGTCTTTTACCCCCGAGAATTTGTGCTGCACTTAGGTTCAGCCTAGACCATAAAAGACCATTTCGATTGGGAAGTCGCCGTATAATCAGTCCTGATTACACACATTCGCGCGCGCGAAAACCGATAAAAATCGGAACTTCGGGAGGCATCACCACTTGGATACGCGTGCAAACCCCACCCGCATAATAACTGAAACGAGAGTTTGAACGTCGTCCTGACTAGGGTATAAGGGTAGCCCTGTATAGCTTCAAACTCTCGCCTTCATCGTAAGGGCTTCCTGATCTAGGTACCCGAACCCATTTGGGGATAAGTACGGGCAGCCCCACTCAAACAGAATCGTTTGGATTTCAGGGTCTTACACATTCAGCTTTCGGTCGGTAGGGTCGCTTTCTTGTTCTTTTTCGTCTGTGGTATTCGCATTCGTGGATGCGTACCAGCATGTAGCCCTTGTCTTGGTATTTGCATCCGCATGGCAATGTAGTCGTTTCCTTCATCGGTTGCGCCTCTCTCATAATATTACATGCCGCGAAGTCTCATTTGTCTGAATCGCTTAGGCTGAAAGACTTTATGTTACGAACCGCTTGTAGACTGGGTGCCCCTTAAACTGCAGGGTCGTTTCTGACCTTTCCACAGTGCCACTCGGCAACCTCATGCAAAGAGAATTGACAATTGCTCCGTTCGGAATGAAGCGTACACCATCCAGCAGCTCGCCCTTGGTTACTCCTGAAGCGGCAAAAACCAGCTCGTTGCCCTTGGCCAACTCGGCTTCGCTGTAGGTTTTTTCCACATCAACGCCTTCCTCTCTCAGCCTGCCCAGTCTCTGAGGATCATCTTTCTTGTCCTTCCAAACCTTCACAAGCATCGTCCCGCCCAAGCATTTCACGGCAGTAGCCGCAATAGTCGCTTCAGGTCCTGCACCGGCGCCTATGAGAAGATCGATGCCCGAGTTTGGTCGACATGTGACAACTGCTCCTGCAATGTCGCCGTCAGGGATTAGGATAATCCTCACGCCTAACTGTCTGAGGGTTTTCAGAATCTCCACGTGTCTATCGCGTTCCAGCATTATTACCGTGAAGTTTTCAAGACGTAGGTCCTTTTGTTGAGCTACGGTGCGCACGATTTCTTCAACTGACATGTCCAAAGAGATCTTGCGGACTGAGTGATAATCGGTTGCCACTTTGAAGTAGTATCCGTCGTCAGGCAATACTTGAAAACAGCCAGCAGGCGCACAGGCAAGAGCGGAGATGGCGTCCTTTCTTCCCTTGGAAGCTGCAGTTGTGCCGTCAACAGGGTCTATGACAAACTCGACTTTAGGACCCCCACGTGTTCCTACTTTCTCCCTACGCATGAACGCAGGCGCGTTATCTTTGGGTCCTTCACACGCGATTACTTCGCCCTCAACATCTGTCTGAGCCAAGACGGCTCGAGAAAATTCCACAGCCTTCTCATCCACCAAGTCAGAGTTACCCTGCCCAATGTGCAACGCCGCTCCGACTGCTGCGGCAACGGTGATCCGTGTCAACGATGGAGCCAAAGCCCTAAGAGAAACCAAACACGACACCTCTCAAGCTACTTGTAACTTCTCAATGGCTTTCCTAATAGTTTATCGTCTATCTCTTTTATGCCTAACCCA
>PEWI01000073.1 GCA_002779555.1 Candidatus Bathyarchaeota archaeon CG07_land_8_20_14_0_80_47_9
ATAAGTGCTTAAATAAGCGATTCCTTCTTCAAAAGAACTGAGAGCACGAGATTTCTCCATCATTTCGCAGCGTCACCTTATCTTGTTTTCACTTTCGCTTAAATGTGTATTGAATCTGACTGTTGAAATGAAGCTCACACACGTGAATTCAACATCTGAGAAGGCTATACTGTCTAGAACGGCATTAGCTTTCGAGTTCGCGTCCGAAGACCCGCGCGGGCTACCCTTGGGGCTTTTTGACCTTTCAAAGTCGTTTTTTGAGGACAAGGAAGCTCCTCCGACTAGCCGATGCTATCTTGACTGGACCAGTTAGGGGTTCCCTTCTTCCTGATAATTGGGTTGGTGATGAATATCGAGTTTGGGATGAAAATCGTGTTCCCCTCCTTGTCTTCTATGATTGTTGTTCTTATGCTAATTTTCACGACTTTTCCCTCAAATGTCTGCACTTTGATCTCGTCTCCGACTTTGAAAGCCTTGTCCGCTTGCACCAGAACTCCCGACACAAAGTTCTGAACAACTGTACTCATAGCAAAGCTTACGGCTATGCTGAAAGCACCTAACCCTATAATCACTGAAGTGAGGTCGAAGCCTGAAATGGAGATTGTCGCGAGAATCCCAATTATGTAAACCACGTATTTTGAAACTCTTACAATTAATCTCTCAATGTCCTCAGGAAATGGTGTTCTTTCAAAAATCTTTTCGAGGGCCCTTGATACAAGCTTGGCAATCAAGTACGTGACTACTAGCGCCACGATTACCTCAATCACTTGAACCAGGTCTATACCAGCAAACTCCATCATTGATCATGCACCACGCAATTTCCGACAACCAACACCTACATCTTGACTTTATCCATGTTTTCTAAATGTGGTCTATGTACCAGGGTCTAGGTGCTTCCTTCTCGGAAACGCTCTTTGTAGTTAAACAGATTCCTAGTTTCTGAACGCATTTTGGAGCAATGAAAACAGACTCGCCTTGCAGGAGATGTTCCGTGACATTTTCAAAATCAATTTCTCTAACCTCCTCTATCTTGACACTCTTGTTTTCATCGTTTGCCAAAAAGAACAGGTGGAATACAATACCCTCTTCTGCCAGTTCTACGACGTTTGTAAGCATTCTGTCATCAGCCATAAGCTCACCATTTTCAATAAGTATCACAAACAGGTTATAAATATTTCCAATCTGCGTAATATGTGCAATCTCTCGATAGTTATAGCAAATTTTGCGATTTGGTTAGGCGTATAATATAGACATATGACAATATTTATAAGCAACTGCCTATATTTATCTTATGGCGAACTAGGCGCCTCATCAAAAGGAGCAGGAGTTGTGCATTGATGGGCAAGAAGAAGAAAACGAAGAGTAAAAAGAAGAAGAAGTGAGATATCGCCAATTCTCCAGAAGGAGAAACTCACTTTTTGACTTGTTCCTTGGTTCCAAGCTAGTTAGTGTCATGTAACTTTTGTGTAGGCTCTGGGACAAGTTTGTGTTGTAACGATTGATGAAGGGGCATTTGGAAATGATTATCCGCTATGGCTCCTCTATGATGACTTTTTCGCCCCACTCGTAGAAGCTCCATGCACCAGACAGCCTTGGAAGGGCATTAGAAATGCCAAATGCGGTTTTCTTGAATGAGACCCATGGACTCATTCTTTCTCCTATGAGGAGCTTGTACAGCAATGTTGAAAACACAGCCGCATCTTCCCAGGAAGTTTCGTGTAAGGGTGCTATGCAGTATTGGCAACCAGCATCAGAAAAAGC
>PEWI01000124.1 GCA_002779555.1 Candidatus Bathyarchaeota archaeon CG07_land_8_20_14_0_80_47_9
TCGCCGACTTGGTCAACCTGCTTCAAAAGAGAGGTTATGACACTTTCACCTTTGAAAATTCGAGTCTCGCCAAGGAAGTTGAACAGAGGCTAAACGTCAACGTGGAAACCTCAAAGCCTTCGAAAGCCGGTGAGACTCTCCGCTCCAACCTTGAACGATTCGCTGTTGAAACCGGCTTTGTCAGAAGCCCAGAAGAGCTGAGCCAGTGGACCCACAGCATCACAATGGAAATCACCAAGATAAAAGTCAAAGGCGCCGTGGAAAAAAGAGACTTGGTCATCGCCCAAGCCATCCTGACCTTGGACGACTTGGATAAGACCATAAACCTGCTCATGAGCCACGTGAGAGAATGGTACGGGATACACTTTCCAGAACTCGACCGCATTCTCGATAAGCATGAAACGTACGCTCGCCTCGTAGTAGACTTGGGAAGCCGAGGCAACTTCACTGTTGGAAACCTGGAAAAAGAAGACATCCCGAAAGACAAGGTCGAACACATAGCGAGACTAGCCCAGTCATCCATGGGGGCGGACCTAGTGGAAACCGACCTCACCGAAATCCAAGCTCTTTGCAGGAACGTAAACAACCTGTACCAGCTGAGGCAAGCGTTTGAGAATTACATGGACACGTCGATGGAGGAAGTGGCGCCGAACGTGAAATCCCTCGTAGGTTCTCTCCTTGGGGCAAGGCTAATCGCCATCGCCGGAGGACTGTTAAACCTGGCCCGAAAACCCGCGAGCACCATCCAAGTGCTAGGAGCGGAAAAGGCTTTGTTCCGCTCACTTAAGACGGGAACAAGACCGCCGAAGCACGGGATAATCTTCCAGCACACGCTTTTGCATGACGCGAAAAGGTGGCAGAGAGGAAAAATTGCCCGAGCGTTGGCTGGGAAACTGGCCATAGCTGCGAGGTGTGATGCTTTCGGAGGAAGATACATAGGCCAGGATCTGAAGGCGAACTTGGAAAGGAGAATCAAGGAGATTGAGGAGAAATACAGCGAACCGCCGCTGATTTCAGAGAGGAAACCTGCGAGGAAGGAGAAGGGGAGAAAGTTCAGGCGTGAAGGCAGACGTTAGGCCGCACCCGCAGTTTCCAGCAATATACCAAGTTATACTTGAAGACGGTTCATCGAGACTGGCAACAAAGAACCTGGTGCCTGGAAGAAACGTTTACGGCGAAAGACTCATACGCCACGAAGGTGTCGAGTACCGTGTTTGGGATGCCTTCAGAAGCAAGCTGGCTGCAGCCATTCTGAAGAAACTGGCAACCGTTCCGATAAAGCCAAATCATCAAGTTCTCTACCTCGGCGCAGCCTCAGGAACCACTGCAAGCCACGTTTCAGACATAGTCGGAGAAAAAGGCCACGTTTACTGCGTGGAGTTCTCATCGCGGTCGATAAGAGAGCTTGTCAACAATGTCTGCACCTACAGATTCAACATGTCCCCCATACTAGAAGACGCACGGTTTCCAGAGAAATACGCAATGTTTATCAAGGAAAAGGTTGACGACACCTACTGCGACGTAGCACAGCCAGAGCAAGCCAAAATCCTAGCAGACAACGCCGACATGTTTCTCAAAGAAGGTGGGTGGGTGATGCTGGCTGTGAAAGCCCAAAGCATCGACGTGACAAAAGAACCTACCGAAGTGTACAAGCGCGAAGCCAAGGTTCTGAAAGCCCGAGGATTCAGCATTGAAGAGGTTGTTCGCCTAGAACCCTACGACAAGGCTCACGCCATGATAGTGGCTCAAATGCAAAATCTGCCTTCTAGAAGATAAGTATAGTTTATATCTGGCAACGCGCTCGCTGTTTTACGTGACAATCCAATGACTTACGGGGAGAGGGAGAAAATCGTGAGCGCGGATGCCATGCTCA
>PEWI01000083.1 GCA_002779555.1 Candidatus Bathyarchaeota archaeon CG07_land_8_20_14_0_80_47_9
TTCTGAGGTAAAAGTTTATATTTCCGAGGCCTTCTGCTTATTCCAACAGAAATATTGTTAACTTTGAATGGAGAGAGTTTGTATGGCTTACCTAACAACCACAGCCACTGGACAACCAGTCCTGATTCTTAAGGAAGGAACATCAAGAAGTAGAGGGAAAGAGGCTCAGAGAAACAACATAATGGCAGCCCGAGTGATCGGCGAAGTGCTCAAAACCACGCTTGGACCAAGGGGCATGGACAAAATGCTTGTCGACAGCCTAGGAGACATAACCATAACCAACGACGGGGCAGCAATCCTCAACGAGATAGAAGTGGAACATCCAGCAGCAAAAATGATGGTGGAAATCGCGAAAACACAGGACGACATGGTAGGCGACGGAACAACAACCGCCGTAGTTCTCTCAAGTGAGCTGTTGAAGAAAGCCGAGGAACTGCTAGACCAGAACATCCACCCAACAATAATCGTAGCCGGCTATAGAAAAGCAGCGCAAAAAGCAATCGAAACCGTGAACAAAATCGCAATCTCAGTGGACATTGAAGACCGAGAAACGCTGAAAAAAGTGGCGTTGACATCCATGGGAAGCAAGGCAGTGGGTCCAGCAAAAGAGCTCTTTTCAGAAATTGCGATTGACGCTGTAAAACAAATCGTTGAAAAACGCGGAGACAGAACAATCGCCGACATAGACAATGTGCAGATGATAAAGAAGACAGGGAAAAGTCTGTTTGAGTCGCAACTTGTGAACGGAGTGATAATCGACAAAGAAGTGGTTCACACTGGAATGCCCAAGAGAATTGAAAACGCAAAAATAGCGTTGCTAGACTGCCCGTTAGAGATTGAGAAGACAGAAATGAGCGCTGAAATAAGAATACGCGACCCGCTGCAAGTCAAGGCTTTCCTAGACCAAGAAAACAAGATGCTCAAAGAAATGGTGGACAAAGTCAAAGGTGCAGGTGCAAACGTTGTTTTCTGCCAGAAAGGCATCGACGACATGGCACAGCACTTTCTAGCAAAAGAAGGCATAACAGCCGTCCGAAGAGTAAAACAGTCAGACATGGAAAAACTGGTAAGAGCAACAGGTGGAAGAATAATCACAGACTTGGGTGACTTAGGCTCAAAGGATTTAGGCTTCGGAGGCATCGTCGAGGAACGCAAGGTTGGCGAAGACAAGATGATCTTCGTCGAAAAATGCAAGGACCCACGTTCAGTTGCTATCATCATAAGAGCTGGACTTGAAAGAATGGTTGACGAGGCGGAAAGAGCCATGACCGACGCACTGTCCGTAGTCTCAGACGTTGTGGAAAACAACAGAATAGTCGCGGGCGGCGGCGCAGTGGAAGTGGAAATGGCCAAGGAACTTCGGAACTACGCCACAAAAGTAGGTGGAAGAGAGCAACTTGCCGTGCAAGCCTTCGCCGACGCAGTCGAAATCATACCCAAAACCCTAGCCGAAAACGCAGGCCTAGAAGCCATAGACGTAATCGTGGATTTGAGAACTGCACACGAAAAAGCTGACGGAAAGTACATGGGAGTAAACGTGTTCACTGGAAAGACCGAGAACATGCGAGAAAAAGGAGTCGTCGAACCAGCCATAGTGAAAGAACAAGCAATCAAGTCAGCCGCAGAAGCAGCGTCAATGATACTCCGCATAGACGACGTAATAGCCTCAACAAAACCAAAAGAAGGCCCAGGAAAAGGACCGCCGCCAGGCGGACCCGAAGGCGAAGACTAAAAGCCTTCACCCTAGTTTTTCTCATACCTCACACTATTTTCGCCATCAGAAATTTAAGTCCTAACCAACATTCTAAGTCTAGCTGCTCCGGTAGTATAGTCCGGTCAAGTATAGCGATATGTTATTTTTCCAAGTCCAGAGACAGTATTGAACGAAACAGGCCCAGATTATGGATTAACTCAATCATCAGATTCCTTGCAAGGACCACCCATTTATAAATCACAGTCAAGAGACAAGACAACGATGAAACAACACAGACATTCCAATACTCTTTCAGACAGTAATTCTGTCAAGAAACCAGATGTAGCTCATTCTCACCCTAAGGCTGTCACCATCCCGAGACACTCGTGCGATTTTGCAGAGTTTCTCGGCATCTATTTTGGGGATGGCAGTGCTCGCGAAAATCCACCAGTGCTTGCAATATCGCTCTCTCTTTCCGAGGAAAAGGAATATGCCCTCTTTGTCAGTGGACTAATCAAGAGACTGTTCAATATTAGCGCAGGTCTAGCAGAAAACAGGAAAGTTGACAATATACAAGTTCGCATTTACCGTGTAAGCTTAGTACGCTTTTTTCATAAAAATATTAGAAAGGAATCTGGCTTTCCCTATTGGGTCAAAAGAAAACTCACCTATCTAATGGCCTTCTTGCGAGGCATAATAGACACCGAAGGCTCGGTCTACAGAGTCGAAAGAGAGAAGAAGCGAATTCGCATCGAGATAAAAATGTACAACAAGAAACTGCTTCAGGATCTATTTGAGGCTCTAAAACTGCTCGGCTTTCGCCCTCGAATCTACGTCCGGCGAAACAGAGTCACGATCGCGCGGCAGGATGACGTGGATCGTTATTTCAACAAAGTGTGTTCTCACAATCCTAAACATGTCAAAAGATATTTATCTCTTAGAGAAGACCACTCTTTGAATGCTCCGGTAGTATAGTCCGGTCAAACTTGAAAAAGGACCATGTATAGCGGCCTCTCGACACCACAGGTGAGAGACAGTCGCGGACCCGGGTTCAAATCCCGGCCGGAGCACCACAAAATTAGGCTCATTTCCGGCTTATTTTAGTTAGAAGAGCCTAGTCTGAGCGATTTCAAAAATATGGTTGAAATTGGGGCACGAATTTGCTGGTGAAATCATTTGGGAACGATGGCACGAGCTTCAGATACAGACAACACAGCAGACAACCTGTGGCTGCCGAAATCAATGATTATGCTTATAAATGAAAAGCGGTCAAAAGGAACAATTTGGAGACATGAGTAAGCCACCGCATTGTGACACGTTAGATGGACCCGTTGTTAAGGCTGCAAAGATGGCTCTATCGAAAGGAAACGTCAACCTGATACTTCCACGGGTACCGTAGAAGGCTGAGGGCAGACTGAAAAAGGCTTTCGAAAAGACCCTCCCGTGAGGAAACTGGACAAACAAGCCAGAGACCTTGCGGATACTGGTTCTTCGAAACTGCAGTGCGTTTGCACAGAGAAGGAGAAGGCGCACCCTACACTGGACTGAAACCTGCTGGGCTTGATTGGGGACCAGTAGTTCCGAAAGCCGAAAGAGCAAGCGCGAAAGAAGATCCGAAACAGGTGATACAGCTTCTGACGCATGCTATTGAGGAAGAACTTCAGAAAAGATTCAAACAGGTCATGGTGAAAAAGAAGTACGACGTGAACGACGTTGACGCTGCGCGTGCGCATCAGAAGCTTTACGAGCCCCCAGTCCAAACCCTTTTCACCTCAGCACAGACGAGCGTCCGCAGTTTCTTTTAGGTGATGTGCGAATCATCCACTATCTTAATTTTCCTCTGTTCGCCTTTAGAAAGCTTTAATTCTTGCAGACTTTTCTGTCATAAAAACAAAAAGGTGAAGCGCGTTGGCTGGCCTAGCTCAGTTGAAATTTGCGATGGGAACAGGTATATTCATCACAGCCTTCATATTCGCGGCGTTTCTAGCATTGGTGCTGTTCATCATCCAAGTGATCGTTGCGCCGTTAACGTTAGATTTTGACGTGATTCTCCTAGTAGCCCTTCCACTCCTCTTCATACTGTTCCAGTACGCCATTGGGCCCTCAATCGTGAAGATGTCGACGCACCTGCGATACCTCAAGCCGGGTGAAAACCCGTGGCTCGAATCCACCGTGAAAGAGCTCGCGGACAAGAGCAAGGTGCCGATGCCGAGGCTGGCCGTCGTTCCAGACAACACGCCCAACGCCTTCGTTTTCGGCCGAACCGCCCACACGGCCACTCTAGCAGTTCACGAGGGGCTGTTGCAAAACTTGAACGAAGACGAAGTAAAAGGCGTAATCGGCCACGAACTTGGACACATAAAACACAAGGACTACGCCATTATGACGTTGCTTTCTGCGTTGCCGTTAGTGGCCTATCTTGTCGCGCGCGGAACAATGTCGGCAGCATGGTTGTCCGGTAGATCTTCGAGAGAAAGAGACCAGGGCGGCATAGAAGCAGCCTTGATCATCATCGCCGTACTCTCCTTCGTAGTTTATTTCATCTCACAGCTAAGTGTAATGCGCCTCAGCAGACTGCGAGAGCATTACTCGGATGCTTACTCGGCATATGTGACGGGCTCTCCTAGAAGCCTGGAAAGCGCCCTCGCCAAAATCACCTACGGCCTGTCGCTCTCACCAAAACCGCCTTCAGGCGCCAGGGCGTTCTACATAAGCGACCCGGTGCAGGCCAAACAAGAAATCCATGAGATAATGGACAAGAAGGAAGACTACGACCTTGACCACGACGGCGTACTGAACGAGAAAGAACTGGAGTTGGCCATGGAGAAAGAGGCCAAGTCCATGTGGAAAACAGTCAACACGTGGTTCTCAACACACCCGCCAACCTTCAAACGCATAATGCTCCTGCACGAAGTAGAACAAGAAATGCAGAGCGGAAAATACACGGACGACCGCGTCTACGCCCACGTCTGACAAAGCAAATTCTTTTATTGCTTTCAGCCCAAAATGAGGAGAGAGGACAGAATTTGAAGGTTAAGCTTCTTCGCTA
The DNA here is from genome assembly GCA_002779555.1 of Candidatus Bathyarchaeota archaeon CG07_land_8_20_14_0_80_47_9. Lineage (GTDB taxonomy): Archaea > Thermoproteota > Bathyarchaeia > Bathyarchaeales > Bathycorpusculaceae > 20-14-0-80-47-9. The sequence goes on from PEWI01000083.1 coordinate 4,743, forward strand.
TACTAAAGACGCGGAGCTTCTGTGCGGAGCAGCGGCATCAACATCAACCAGAAGCGGAACCCCCTCTGAAATTCTCGAAAAAATGGACATGGAAACTGCAAAACGACTCATCAAGCGGGTGACAGGCTACGGGCATGGCTCAGTTGTGGAACACGCGTTCTTCACGTTCAGCATTGAAGGCGTTTCGAGATCCATGACGCACCAGCTCGTCAGACACCGCATCGCGTCATACACGCAGCAAAGCCAACGCTACGTCATCTACAACACGTTGGAAAGTTACGTGACACCGCCAAGCATTGCACAGAATGCTGAAGCCAAGAAAATGTTCGACCAAACATTGGAAAGAATCTCCCAAACCTATCAAGATCTGCTGAAACTGAAAATTCCGAAGGAAGATGCACGGTTCATTCTTCCAAACGCCGCCAAAACAAACATAATTGTCACAATGAACGCCCGGGAACTTCGACACTTCTTTAACCTTCGATGCTGCGCACGCGCGCAGTGGGAAATGAGAGAAGTCGCAACTCAAATGCTGAAGCAAGCACGGAAGGCAGCACCAGCACTGTTCGAGAACACTGGACCATCATGTGTGGAGCTAGGCTACTGTTGCGAAGGAACAATGAAGCCGACTGAATGCAACGTCGAAGAGATAAAGAAACGATTCAGGGAACTATAGATCCAGCAATCGCGGAATTTTTGGCGCATGCAATGACTCAGAGGTCGTTGGGATAGCCTAACCTTGAAATGCTGAAACCTTTTAAGAAGCATGATAAAATGACTAAATACAAAGCGTTAGCCGTCAGCACGGGATATTGGAGGCCTGGAGAAAACTACAGAGAAAAGATTGTTGAAGGCGTCAGAGGAAAAATACGCGACGGAGACTTCATTGCCATATCTGAAAAAGCAATAGCAACTGCAACAGGCAACATCGTTGACGAGAGTGTTGTCAAGGCGAGTCTAAATGCAAGGTTGATTGTCAGATACTGGATGCGTGTAGCCTGGGGTCATCTTCTGGGTCGATTGTGCCATTTCCGAGGAAAACTGTTGCAGAGGCTTCGTGAATATCCACTAGAAACCGGCAGCCGTCACAAGCAAGTTGCCTTACAGCATTTCGGCTTGCTACAGGCGTTGATGTTTGGCTCTGAGGGAGGAATTGATGGAAGCAACTTGGCATACTCCTATGTTAGCTTACCGTTGAAGGATGCGCACGTTGCTGCTAAAGAGATACGGAGGCAAATATGGTTGAGGCTTCGAAAGAAGGTTTTCGTGCTAATCGTTGACACTGACAAAACATATTCGTTCTGGAATTTTCATTTCACGCCGCGTCCGCGACCCGTGAAAGATATTCATTCTTTCGGAGGATTCATCGCTTATGTGACGGGAAGAATGTTCAGGCTTAGGAGGAGGGCGACGCCCATTGCTGTGTCGGGTTGCAGCATGTCTGTTGAAGAGGCTTTGGAAGTTGCAGAGATTGCAAACCGCGCCAGAGGTTATGGCGCAGGAAGGACGGTTTGGGAGATGGCTGAGAGATTTAACGTAGATGTGGATGATGTGAGTTGGGAAATGCTGGAAACAGTAAGACATAAACCCATAGTTATTGTAAGAGGAAAAAGGTGAAAAAGGGAATGGATCCCTCGGTTAGGCAACTGCATGCTTTCTTCAATCCCCGCTCGGTCGCCGTGGTTGGAGCTACAAAAAGGATAAACAAGGCAGGCCACGTTATTTTCAAGAATTTTGTCGAGAACAAGCGAAGGGAAGTCTTTAAGGGAGAGATTTTCGCCGTCAATCCAAACGAGCAATCGATCCTTGAAATTCAAAGCTACCCATCACTTAGAGACATCCCAGCGGAAATCGAACTTGCCGTGATTGTTGTTCCTGCAAACGTCGTGCCTAATGTGATGAAAGATGCAGTGGCGAAGAGGGTCAAGGATGTTGTCATAGTCAGCTCAGGGTTCGGCGAAATCGGAAATCATGAACTCGAAACCCAAGTCGCAACCATAGGCAAGAAGGCAGGGATTCGGATTTTGGGACCAAACTGCCTGGGAGTTTACGACACGAGAACCGGGGTGGACATGCTGTTCTTGCCCGAAACGAAGATTCTGACGACGGGCGATGAGGTCATTGCCACGCCACGCCCGATACCTGGCGACATTGCGATAGTCACGCAGAGCGGTGCTTTCGGCGTGGCAGCGCTTGACTATTTGACAGGTCGACAGATAGGAGTCAGCAAGTTTGTGAGTTTCGGCAACAAGTGCGACGTGACTGAGACGGAGATGCTGCATTATCTGCTGTATGACGAGGAAACTAAAGTGGTACTGCTCTATGTTGAGGACATCAAAGAGGGGAGAGAATTCATCAAAGTAGCCGGCGAAGTTACAAAGAAGAAACCCATTGTAGCTCTCAAGGCTGGAAGAACAGCGGCAGGGGCAAGGGCAGCGGCCTCGCACACGGGCGCCATCGCTGGTTCAGACCAGATATACGATGCGGCTTTTGAGCAGACAGGAATCTTGAGAGCCAAGGACATGGAGGAATTCTTTGACGCTGGAAAAGCGCTAGCCATGCAGCCGCCTGCCGCGGGAAAGAACGTTGGGATAATCACGGATGCAGGCGGTCCTGGCATTTTGGCGGTTGACGAGTGTGAATTGAAGGGGCTGGTGGTTAAACGTTTTTCCGACAAAACCATTCAAAGGTTTGAGAAGCTGAAGAATGATGGGAAGCTGCCCAAGTTCGCAACGAACTTCAACCCTGTGGACATTACTGGCTCTGGAACGTCAGAGATGTTTGAGCTTGCATCCGAGATTCTTTTCCAAGACCCTGAAATCAACGGCATAGTCCTGCTCGGCCTTCATCACACGCCTGCGTTGCAGGAGGATTTCATTGATCGCGTGGCGAAAGTCGCAAGCGGATATGACAAGCCCATCGTTGCGTGCGACATTGGGGAGACAGAGATGGCCTTACACACGCGTTCTAGGTTTGACAAGTTGAAGATTCCGGCGTATTCTTCGCCTGAGGATGCGGCGAGGGCTATGAACGCGTTGGTGAGGTATGGTCTCTACTTGGAGAAGAACGGGTGCCTGAAGGAATACATGAAAGGTTTTCTGGAAGAGAAACAAAAGCATCGAACTGTCAAAAAGGAATTTTGACTTCGACCACGTCGTTGTCTTTGAGGCGCAGCTTCTCTCTCAGATTTGCGGAGGAGATGATTTCTATAGTGTC
>PEWI01000189.1 GCA_002779555.1 Candidatus Bathyarchaeota archaeon CG07_land_8_20_14_0_80_47_9
ATGAGGGGGGCCAGGTCTCTGAGCTACCTCTCTCGTCTAGCGTCTAATGAAAAGAAAGGCAGATTGGCGAGGCGAAGCTCATTTCAGTATTTCTTTTAGCCTCTCGTTGACTTCGTCCCAGTTGACAATGTCCCAGAAAGCTTCCACAAACTTGGCTCGGTCATTCTTGTAGTCAATGTAATACGCATGTTCGAAAACGTCGAGAACCATCAGAATCCTAAACATCGGGTAGACATTCGTGTTGTGCTTCTCAATCTGCATAATAATCGGTCTGCTGGTCTGTCTGCACCAAGTCAGCGCTGCCCATCCTGAACCTTCCACGCTTGTCGCCGCCTGAGTGAATTCTTTCTTGAAGCGGTCAAAGCTTCCGAACTCCTTTTCCAAAGCATCGCTTAAGGCACCGCCCGGCTTTCCACCACCGCCTTTGCCCGCTGGAGCCAAGTTGCCCCAGAACAGTGAGTGTAACACGTGTCCGCCTATGTTGAAAGACAATTCCTTCAAAGTTGATTTAATATCCAAGTCTGCGTTCTCCTTCCGTGCTTTGTCTAGCTTTTGAAGAATGTTGTTTGCTCCGTTGACGTAGGCTTGATGGTGCTTCTGATAGTGTATCGTCAGCTGCTGCTCCGAAATGTACGGCTCCAAATCCTTGAGCCTGTAGGGTAGCTTTGGCAAAGCGTAAAACTTGTTTTGCTCCAAATCAATCACCTCCCAATCCTCTGTCAAGTGCGATTTTTATAGTTTACCATAAGCTGAGCAAGCGCAGGCTTACTTCATGCTTTCGATGACTCGGGAAATGTCCACGTCTTCTATCGGCAACTTCGTAAGCGGCACCTCCTTGACCTGCGGAAGATTGTCACGGAATGTAGGTCGGTCATCCTTGTAGAAAACCCCGATCGGGATGTGGTCACCCCACTCGAAACTCTTTTCCAAAGCCTTCTGCCTGTCGCTGACATTATGCCCTGTGTCTTCCAGCTTGTAGACTCTCTGACGGAACCACTCGAAAGTGTTAAGGTAGTTGAAAGTCACGCATGGCTGAAAAACGTCAATGTAGTTGTAGCCTCTGTGCTTTGCGGCCTGCACTATCAAGCCCTGTAGATGCTTCGGGTCTCCAGCAAAACCGCGAGCCACAAACGAACCATTACTCACAAGCGCGTGGGCGATTGGATTCAACGGCGGAACAACTGAACCAAACGGCGTAGACTTCGTCCTGAATCCAGTTTGACTTGTCGCAGTCGTCTGCCCAGTTGTTAAACCCAAAATCATGTTGTTGTGAACGATTAGAGTCATGCCAATGTTGCGCCTAACCGCATGGCAGAAGTGATCCCAACCCTCGTCATAGCAGTCAGCATCTCCTGAAAAACCAAACACCACCAAGTCAGGATTCGCCAACTTAATACCCGTTGCCAAAGGCAGAACCCTGCCATGAATGCCGTGAAACGTGTTCACGTTGACATAATCGCTTATCTTACCGTGACAGCCTATTCCACTCACAACGACCACCTGCTCTCTTTCCAAGCCCAACTCGACGAGCGCGCCCTTGAAAGCCGAAAGAATCCCGAAATTCCCGCAGCCAGGACACCAAGTAACCCTGGCAGGAGTGTTCAAATCCTTCAGACCAACCATTCTCACAGCACCTCCTTAATCCTCTCGGAAAGCGCAGTCGGGTTGAAAGGTCTCCCGTCATACTTCAGAATCTTGTGATCTACACCTCTGAGCAGGTAGTCCCGAATGAGACTTGAAAGCTGGGAAGTGCTGTTGCTCTCAACAACGATGGTTTTCCTTGCCCTATTCAAAACCTCCTCAACTCTCGTCTTCGGAAACGGCTGCAAATACACCACCTGTAAGAAGCTGACAGC